>CAZWAE010000013.1:32296-33492 GCA_964631805.1 uncultured Desulfobacteraceae bacterium
CTCAGGATTGAGGATACGGATGTGGTGAGGTCCACCCAGGCATCGGTGGATGCCATATTCGAAGCCCTCGAATGGCTGGGCATCGACTGGGACGACGGTCCTTACTTTCAATCCCGGCGTTTGGAGTTGTACAAAGGCTATATCCGCCAATTGCTGGATGAGGGGAAGGCCTATTGGTGTACCTGCTCACCGGAGGCGGTGGAGGCGATGCGTCAAAAAGGACTGGCCGCCGGAGGAAAGGCCAAATATGACGGCACCTGCCGGGAAAAGGATCTCTCTTTTTCAAAAGATGCCGTGGTCCGGTTCAAATCGCCCCGGACGGGAACCACCGTATTGAAGGACAAGGTGAAGGGCAACATCGTGTTCGACAACGATGAACTGGACGATTTTATCATTGCCCGGAGCGACGGCACCCCCACCTACAATTTTGTGGTGGTGGTGGACGATATCGACATGGGGATCAACACCATCATCCGGGGGGACGATCATGTCATGAACACTCCCAAACAGATGCTGCTCTACCGTGCGCTGGGCAGCCCGCTTCCCGTCTTTGCCCATGTGCCCATGGTGCTGGGCGCAGACAAGAGCCGCCTGAGCAAACGCCATGGGGCCACCTCCGTTACGGCATACCGGGACATGGGCTATCTCGCGGATGCTTTCATCAACTATCTGGTTCGTCTCGGCTGGTCTTTCGGGGACCAGGAGTTTTTTTCCCGGAAGGAGTTGATTGAAAAATTCTCTTTGGAAAATATCGGCAGGTCAGCGGGTGTATTTGATCCGGAAAAGCTCACCGCCCTGAATGCTGACCACATCATGGCGACCGCGGCGCCGGATCTTGCCGGACGGGCGCTGCCGTTTTTCCAGGCTTCGGGATATCCCGCTGCAGAAGGCGATTATCTCGAACAGGTGATTGCCACGCTTATTCCCCGCAGCAAAACGCTTCAGGATATGGCCGGACAAGCTGCGTTTTATTATCAGGAGATCACCTATGAGGAGAAAGCGGCCAAAAAGTTTCTGAAACCCGCGGTTCTGGAACCGGTGCGGCTTCTGGCCGACAAACTCGGGGCGACCGATCGATACGAAGAAGAGGTCCTTGAAGATATCTTTAAAGAGGTGATGGATACCACCGGCCTGAAACTGGGGAAGATTGCCCAACCGGTCCGGGTGGCCCTCACCGGGAAGACCGCCAGCCCCGG
>CAZWAE010000014.1:0-32711 GCA_964631805.1 uncultured Desulfobacteraceae bacterium
AAAGATTCTTCCTTCTCCCTTTAAAAAATAGGTATTCTTGGCTTCCGAAGTCTCTGTTTTTTCTGTCGGTACCGTTATTTTACCTCCTTTAAGGGTGCAATTTTCAGGTTTTTCTCATGAAGGGAGCTGCCAGCTGTAGACCGCTTTTCGCAAAGCGCACCTGTCCTCTACTCCCATCAGGTTCCCATGGGCCGTATACGCCCTGCCCATGCAGCCCCCGTGGCAGTGGTTTTTTCCGGGACACCCCTTGCAAAATTTCAGCTCTGTCTGACGGCGCTTACCGATTTTCGGCAATTCGCCCCAGAGGGGCAGTGATTCGATGACCAACTGCCCAAGGGATTTGTCCTCCGCCATTTTAACGGCATATTTGTCCGCCGGCATCATCACACAGGGATACATCCAGTCGTTGGCGTCGATAAAGAGATCTTTAATGCAGGAGCAGGCATTGGCAACCGGTGCGGCCATGCCGTTATGCCATTCGATGGCGGCGATATTGCCCCGTCTGTGATATATTTTTTTTAGCCGGTTGTCTTCGTGATACCGGGTGATGAGTTCCCGGTACTGAGAGGGAACGGGCTGGGAGATCCGGTCGCTACGGACAGCCCGCCCCCCATACAAAAGTGTGCCGCTTACAAGTCTGCCGATACCGAGTCCATCGACCATTTCAAGAAGGGCCGGCAGGTCTTCAAAATTGTGAACCATTTCGGTAAATGCGATCCGAGTCTGCCCTCCCAATCCGGCCTTTACCAACAGTTGAATCCCCTTGACGGCAAGTTCGTAAGTTCCCGGACCGCGCACGTGATCATTGGTATGGGGGCTGGCGCCGTCCAGGCTGACCTGAATCAAAAGCTTATCCGTCGGCAGTTCGAGAAGTGCATCGACGTGGTCGGGTGTCAGAAGGGTGGCATTGGTCTGAATGCAAACTTCCCGAAACTCAGCCTTCCCGCAACAAAAGGTGATAATCTCAAGGCAGTCCGGATGGCACAATGGTTCACCGCCGGCGATAGATATTCGTTCTCCGCCCAGAGCGGCAAATTCAACGATCCGCTTCAGGAGAATCTCTGTGGGCACCGGATCGACCTTGTCATGGAACCGGCACTTGAGAATGCAATGGCGGCAGTGTAAATTGCAGCCGTTCGTAACCTGCAGCGTCAGCGCTTCCGGTGGGTTCAGCCCGGCGTTCCTGATTCGAAGTATTGATCCGCGGTTTGTTAATGTTAATGTCATCCTGGTTGGATCTGGTTTAGCCAGGATCCTGAACCGCTTGATCCCTGAGTGGCCGGGCTCAAACTGGTCAGTCCAATCCTAATAAACGTTTCGCATTGCCCCCGAACAGGGCATGTTTTTCATCTTCGGACAAGAAAGGATTGGCCTTGATGCGATGAACAATACTTTCGAGGCTCATACCGTAAATAAGTGGACCCGGGTAGTCCGTGGCAAACAAAACCTGGTCAAAGCCAATATTATTTCTGATCTTTTTTATATTTTCCTGGTCATCGAAAAGATAGGTTACAGCGCTTATGTCGGCATAGACTTTCCGGTATTTTTTCATCAGATCAATGGCTTCATCAAACCATATCCCGGGATGGTGTGAACTGTAGGATCCGAAGTGGGCCAGCACCACCGGCACATCGGGGTATCTTTTAACCATTGGCTCCCAGAGTGCCGGACGAGAATCCTTGCTGAATTCGGCCGGTTCGAAGGGACCGGCTGCACAACCGCTATGAGAGAGAATCGTCGAGCCGGTTCTTCTGCAATATTCAAAAAGAACATCCATGTTCTCATTATCCGCAGGGTTGAAAAACTGGGAATAGGGAAGAAGCTTTATGCCCTTCAATCCCAGGCTTTCAATCAACGCCAATTTCTCTTGGACATATTCCATTTCCTTGGAAAGATTAACCGAACCGAAGCCGATGAGGATCTCGGGATAATCCGCAACCCAGTCGGCAACATCCCGGTCCGTTACATGGGTATTGGAGTAAAGATCGGACCGGATAAGCGCCAAGTACTTTTTAAAAGGTGTTTTTTTCGCTTGATCGGATAAGGCGTAATTCATCCGGAGTTTTTCGATGATTTCGGGCCGATCCACATCCGCAGGGTCGGTATCGGTTGCCAGAAGCACAGCATGGCTGATCCCCGCCTTTCTCAAGTCGGAAAGAAACTTCAAATCGGGCATTTTGGGATGCACATGAAATTCGACCAGGGGATAATAGTCGGGGTCGGGTATGACAGCGTCCAGTTTCTCCACGTTATACTCGGCCGCTTCCAGTTCGCCGGTCGTGAATGCGCCTTTGCCTTTGACCACGGCATAACCCTTGACGCGAACCGGCCTTTGGATCGAGTTCAACGCCAGTTGAAGCCGCGATTTGACTTTCCAGTCCAAAGTTGACCAGTCGCTTTCAGCGGAATCGAGGAGTTGACGCCGAACATTTGTGAGGATTGCCTGATCTTCGATACGCAGGAGCGTTCTTACGGCGCTCCAGCGGATATCCGGCGGATCATGGATCAGGGCATCGATCAATGCGTCTGGTTCAGGCGGTTTCGAGAAACCGATATAGGAACCCTGTTGTGCCATTTAAACCTTCTTTCGTTGAAGTATCTATTTCTCCTCTAAGCGGGCAACAAGGTGTGACTCCAACTTTCCATCTCCATAGCCTTCAAGTCTGCGGAATTAAGCTAAAGAACCCTCAAAGATAAACTCCACTACGCCCTCGAAACTTTCCCCTTCATAAAAGGGAACATTTACGATGGTGAGTTTACCATCCGGTGCATCCATTGTGTAATAATCCAGCTTTCTCTTTTTCTCCCTGTATTCCTGATACAACGCTTTCAATTTCACCATCGTCTCGGGCTTGTGACAACCAATCATATTATTATCCACAAAGTTTTCCATATTCAGAAGTTCTTTAAAAAGTTGTTTGCATCTCGGGTTTGCATAGAGAACATTGAAATCCGGATCAGATGCCACAATCGCTGTTTTGAGATTATCAAACATTTTTACTAGGTCCGCCATTTTGTCCCTCCTTCGATTTGACAGTCTTGAATAGTTATACCTCGGCGCATGTCGGATCGATGATACTTTTGACCTCTGAAATCGCGTTGGCAGAAAAACCGCCCTCTTTCGCGTGTTTTTCAATCATCTCTTCGTTGGGAGAAATATAGATACAATAGATCTTATCGTTGGTAACGTAACTCTCAACCCATTGAATCTGGGGTCCCAGCATATTTAATACCTCACATGATTTTTGAGAAATTCCCTGAATCTCTTGCTGAGAAAGTTTTCCAGCTCCTGGCAGCCCACGTTCGATGATGTATTTCGGCATTTTATCGCCTCTCCTTTCAGTTTAAGTAACCGGCACATTCAAAGAAAATCAGCAATTTTTGTGCCAAAGAGACATCGATCGCAGAATATGGGGATACCGGCAACGGCATACAGGGGAATTGGATTTCATAAAGGTTTTCTACATGAGGTCCGCATATTTGACACGGGGAGAAATGCCCCATGGATTGAATATTTATTGCGTGTTAACTTTTTGATATCATAAATGAATCGATTTGTTTGGAGCCATGTGGGGTTAAAAGGGATATCAAAGAGGCATTTGATAGGCCTCATCCACCGCCGATGGAAATTGTCCAGCATTTACCCATTGGCTGCGGCTTGTGCCTAACGGTTTTACATCATAGCCAAAACCCTTCGCCATCTCTTTTTACGGCGGGGCTGAAGTTATCGCAAGGGTATCTGGTGCGTTTTTTGCTTGGCCCTTTAGCCTGATACGAAAATTTTGCTTTATCTATCCCTTAACGGATGTGATGGAAGCCGTCTGATCGGAGCAATTTTGGATATTTTTGAAATCACCCGCAACAAATTTTTAAGGCTGGCCGACCTGCCGGACGAAGAGATCGACCCTATGGGTGCCGCCCTGCTCATTGCCCGAATGTCCTATCCCCGGTTGAACGAGACTGTCTGCCGACAGTATCTGAGCGAATTGACGGAAAGGCTTCGAGCTCAGCTAAATGAGACCGATCGACCGGTGGCGATGATTGAAAAACTGAATCGAATTTTATTTGAGGAGGAGGGATTTCGAGGCAACCGGCACCACTACTTCGATCCGGACAATAGTTTTATTAACCGCGTGATGGATCGGAAACTCGGTATCCCCATCACACTGTCGCTGATATACACTGAAGTCGGCAGAAGGGCCGGGATGAATCTATCCGGAATCGCGTTGCCGGGGCATTTTATCACGGCCCTGTTTTGTGAATCGGGCAGAATCCTGATCGATCCGTTCAACCAGGGCGAGATTCTTTCTGAGGAGGAGTGCCGAATCAGGCTCAGAAAACATTCGGGCGGAAAAAGAGCTGTCGACACCCGCCGGCTGAGCCCTGCGGGACCGAAAGAAATACTGATGCGCATGCTTCGGAATTTGAAGGCCATCTATCTGCACGCCGACAATGATATAAAGGCCTTCGAGATGCTGCACTGGATCCTCACCCTTGACCCGGATGCAACGGTCGAACTGCGGGAGCGGGGTCTTTTGTATGAGGCCCTTGGCAATACCGATCGGGCCGTAGGAGATCTTGAACGGTATCTTGAACTCTCGCCGGGAGTGGAAACCGAACAAGAGGTCAGATCCAAAATCAAGAAGCTCAAGCAACAGAGCACGTGGCTGCATTAGAAATCTGAGAGGATACATGACACGGTTGCAGCAGCAAATCGGGTTCATTATCGAGGCCGATAAATTAAAACAGGTGATTCGCCGGACCCTTTTAACCGACGCCTCCAGGCGGGAAAATGCTGCAGAGCATTCATGGCAACTGGCTCTCATGGCAATGGTACTGGTGGAACATTGCTGCCCGAAAGGATTAAACCTTGGCCGCGTGATTCAAATGCTTCTCATACATGATCTTGTCGAGATCGAGGCGGGCGATGTTCATTTTTGCGATACGGCGCAACGCCGCAAACAGGTTGAAAAGGAGGCCAAAGCCGCTGACCGCCTGTTTAATCTGCTGCCGCATGACCAGGCACGACGTCTCCTTCGCCTGTGGCATGAATTTGAACACCAGGAATCGGAAGAAGCGATATTCGCACATGTTTTGGACCGCCTTCAGCCGCTTCTGCACGGGTATGTCACAAAGGGGCGGACATGGCGGGAGAACGGCGTCACACGTCATCATCTGTTATCGATCATTGCATCTATGAAAGCGTCGGTCCCCAAACTGCACGACCATGCAGCCGCTTTGATTACAGATGCGGCTGACAGAGGGTTCCTACCTAGTGCCCATCCATAAATGGTCTTTTTCCGCGATATCGGCGTCGGATGCCATGATTTAACTCCTCGAAATAGCACGCTATTCCTCCGGGATAAATCTGCCCACTCCTTGATCTCACGAAAAAATCCCAATTTCTGGACGGACACTACCGAAATAATGCCCCTCAATGCAAAGCAGAGGAGGCACTGCATGGGTATTTTTGCCCCACATAGCCCCAAATAGGCATCATTGTCCTGATATCGAATAATCATCGAACAACCATCCGGGAATTAACATCTTTTTTGTGGGGCGTTTTTACCCATATATCCAAGCCATACCCCAACGGCTGCATTATAAAAGAATAGCAATGCTATCTGACAGGCATACACTGTGATGAAATTGACCGGAGCAGTCTTGCCTGGCGCGAATCTTGCTTTATCATCGGTGGTTTGTCCTTGGTATCGTTGATGTGACTTTCAATAAAAAACCAGATAAGGAAATGCCATGAAGGAGTTGACCGCAACGAAACCGCTGATTCAGGATTTGATCCGCAGATGGGAAAATCTCCTGGCCGACAACAGGCATTCCCCTGAAATTGAATACCGGCTTTATAAGATGATTCTGCATCTTCATCCACTTGCCGATAGAATCTATATGAAAACAGTGCACGCCAGGGAACTCATTCTGCAATGTATCGCTAAAACCGACACACTGCGACAGGAGCTACGCAGGAAGGGACCCAGTCGCTTCGTTTATCTGACCGACATCGAAAGAACATTTGAAATTATCCTGAAAAAGACATATGAATTCCGGGTCAAGGCAGGATGACAGGGAGAGGGCTGATGGCCGATTCCAATGATGAACTACTGAAATTTGAGCTTCCCGAAATTATCTACGGTCTGGGTTCGCTAGCCCAAATCGGGCAGTGTGCCCGCCGCCTGGGTGGCGAACGCATCCTTCTGGTGACCGATCCGGGCCTTACCGTTGCGGGGTGGGTGGACAAAAGTCGAAAGTACCTGAAGCAGGAAGGTCTCAAATGTGTCGTTTATGACAACGTGATAACCAATCCGCGTTGTTACCAGGTCGAGCAGGGTGCTCAAATTTATACCCAAAATGAATGCGACGTGATTATCGGCCTGGGTGGCGGCAGCCCGATGGATACCGCCAAAGGCATTGCGATTCTGGTTTCAAACCACGGCTGTATTCACGACTACGTGGGGTGCAATTTGATCACCCAGCCCATTCCGCCCCTGATCTGTGTTCCGACCACCGCCGGTACCGGTTCGGATGTCAGTCAATTCTCCGTCATCGCCGACCCGCGGACCAAAATCAAAATGACCATCCTGAGCCGGGCGATCATGCCGGACATCTCGTTGATCGATCCACTGCTGCTGTCCACCAAAACGGAAGAATTGATGGCAACCACCGGTATGGATGCCCTGACCCATGCCATCGAGGCCTATGTCTCATCGCTGTCCTGGCCCCTGACGGACCCCCACGCCCTGCATGCCGTCGAGCTGGTCTTTCAAAATCTGAACCCGGCAACCTTAACAAAAAAGGTTCCGGCCCTGGAGGGCATGGCTGTCGCCAGCCTGGAGGCGGGTGCTTCTTTTTCCAATGCCATTCTGGGAGCCGTTCACGCCCTGGCCCACCCCCTCGGCGGATTGTACGACATGCATCATGGACTGGCCAACGCCGTTCTGCTGCCGGTGGTGTTAAAAAAGAACATAGAATACGCCCCCGACAAATACGTCAGGGTGGCCAATGCCATGGGTATCGATACCCGTGACAGAACCGATGCGGACATTATTCAGGAATTGCCCTTCAGGATCGAAAAATTGATCGCCTCCCTGCAGATTCCGACCCGATTGTCACAACTCGGTGTGGATCGCAAAGATATCCCGCGGATGGCCGCAGAGGCCGTAGATGACCTTTGCATGCAGACCAACCCCCACTGCTATGCAGTGGATGAAATTATAGCCCTATATAACGATGCCTATTAAGGTGATCCGATGACAAAGGCACCCCCACCTCATGATTTCAAAGGCATCGGCTACTCCAAGATCGGGTATTTTAAAGAAACGCGCTCTAAAATCCGGGAGCTTGAAAAACTCAATGTCGAGCTATCCCGTCGCCACAATCGACTGGAAACGATCTTTAACAGCATGAGTGACGGAGTGACCATTTTAGACCGAAAGCTGAACATCGTTTATGCAAATCAGGTACAGAAAGAGATGTTTCCGGATAGTTCCCTGGGCGGTAAGAAATGCTACGCGACCTATTATGGTCGTAAAGCCGTTTGCAAGGATTGTCCGGGGCACCGCACTTTACATAAAGGTGAAACTCTTCAGGGGGAAGTGTTGGTCAAATCGGGCCGGTATGCAGGGCGATGTTATGAATGGACCACCTCCCCCATCAGGGGCACTTCCGGCAACGTGGCTGAGATCATGCTGCTGATGCGCGACATCACCACCCGCAAGGAATACGAACACAAACTGATGCAGGCCGATCGCATGGCGGCCATCGGTTTTCTGGCAGCCGGAATCGCCCATGAGATCAATAACCCGCTGACCTCCATCGCCGGGTTTTCCGAAGGGTTGATCAAGCGCCTGAAAAAGATAAGCCGCCATCCGGATGATGCGCTGCTAAAATCCTTCCGGGAATATCTGGATATTATTCATCACGAGGCCTATCGCTGTAAGGATATAATCCGTAATTTACAGGAATTCAGTCGCGATTCCGGGGACGATTATGAAATTATCGCCATTAATGACATTATCACCAACACCATGTCCCTGTTCAGGCAGCATGCCAAAGATTATCGGATGAAAATGAATTTTCTGGATCATACCTCCCCGGGGCGCCAAACGATCTACGGCAAAGAATCACAACTGAAACACCTTTTTCTCAACCTTTTCAATCGCGCTTTCAAATCGATGGATAAGGGCGGTGAGTTCACGGTGGCGTCGACCAGCCAGGGCAATCATATTCAAATATCGCTGACCGATACCGGAAGTTGTAATACCCACCTCCCTGATCGAGGCGCCTTCGAACCGGGCAGCCGGATGGATGCCACCATAGAGGGAAACCCCGTCGACCTGTCCATTTGCTACAGCATCGTCCAGCATCATAAGGGCGAAATTCAATTCAGTGCGGATGATAAAAACGGCGGCATTATTCGGTTGACGTTTCCGGTCAACCGGCCTTGATCCGAACCGAATTGAGAGGTTCAATACATAAGGAGCCAAAATGCATCAGGGGAAAATACTGGCCATAGATGACGAGCAGAACATCAGACGCCTGATCCGCGATGAATTTTTCCTGGAAGGTTTTGATGTAATTACGGCGGCCAGCGGAGAGGAGGGGTTGCAGCTTGCCGCGGCGCAGGCCTTTGATGCCGTGCTTCTTGACATCAAATTGCCCAATTTAAATGGCATTGAGACCCTGAAAAGATTGAAGCGGCAATCACCGTCCACCGAGGTGTTTATGATTACGGGCTATAGCGATATCAAATCGGCGGTGGAATCGATCAAACTCGGCGCTCGTGATTACGTCACCAAACCATTTAAATTGGACGAACTGATCGGCCTGGTCAGAGACGCGATCAAAAAGCGCCGTCCAAGGAGGCAGATCAATCCCGGGGGAACCGCCGAAACATACACCGATAAAGAGTCCTTATTATGGTGCCCCAGCACCCCCATGCAAAAAATCTACAATGACATCAGCCGTGTGGCACCGAGTGAACACACCATTTTGATCCAGGGCGAAACAGGTGTGGGCAAAGATGTACTGGCCAAACAGATCCACAGCCGCAGCCATCGCAAAGAGGGACCCTTTGTCATTCTGGATTGCGGCACCTTGACCCGAAATCTGGCCGAGAGCGAGCTCTACGGGCACCGTAAGGGAGCTTTTTCAGGGGCCTCGGACACCAAGCACGGTCTTGTTGAAAATAGCCATCAAGGTACGCTTTTTCTTGATGAAATCGGTAATATCGATCTGGATCTGCAAAAAAAATTCCTCCGTTTTATGGAAACCAAACGCATCCGCCGTGTGGGTGAAACCCAGGAAATGACCGTGGATACACGTTTTATCCTGGCCACGAATCTGGATTTGGAGGACGCCGTAAGCCAAAATCAATTGAGAAGCGACCTGTTTTACCGCATGGCCATGTTTACCTTCACCATTCCGCCCCTGGCAGAGCGTTCAGAAGATATCTTGCCACTGGCAAACCATTTTCTTAAAAATGCCGTCCCGGGCAAGAGCGATCTGATTATCGCACCGGAGGCCGGCCAGATTCTGGAGGCCTACCTATGGCCGGGCAATGTCCGGGAACTTATGGCGGTCATCCAGAAAGCCGCTATTTTAGCCACCACCGATACCATCATCCCCGATGATCTGCCGCCCTATCTGGCATTAAAACGTGCCAGACGGATCCGCCCGACGAAAAGCCTGGTAGACATGGAGCGCGACCACATTATCTCCGTCCTCGCCGAAACCGGCGGCAATCAAAGTCAAGCCTCCGGTATACTGGGCATCAATCGCAAGACCCTCTACAAGAAAATCAAGAAGTATAAAATCTTTTCCTGAAACGCATGCGGGCCCAAAGGGAAGTCCTATCCTGCTTGTGGTCATTTGTCCCGTTTGACCCCACCACGGGATTATTTAGCATAAGGCCGCAATATCAAATAGTTAGTATTATTTTTTTAATCGATGCAGGTGTTTTTACCCCATGCGCTGAGAAACGGTGGCCGGTCACGATTCGAGCCTATCTGCAACATGGTGTCTTCACCAAAATTAATACTGTATCTATCCATCTGATTTAACTGATCATTTTCCAAACATCCACTTCGGCCATACACATACTTCGATTTGGCTTCAACAACGGCATGCGGCTTGCATTTACCGCGGTCATTAATGGTTACCGGCTACATTTTCGTTCTGACTCAAAGCTCAACAAAACGAATTGATGTAACGCACGGATTGCCGTCGGTGCAAAACGCAAATTCCGACACGATCAGCCAGGCAGAGTGACACTGCATCCAAGGCATCCGAATCCAATCTCGAAAGGGGGATGGTACTAGAGAAAGATCTTGGAGAATTATCCGAATTGAGCGTCATTATTATTTTTAAAGCAATAATTTTCACATTCAACAAATTGTAAGGCTCATCATGCCAAGCAAAAAAGGAGACCAAATTATGGCGGATAAAGAAGCTTCCAAGGTCTGGTTTGCCGCTGCAGGGGCAACCAACTGGACCGAGAGTACCATTTGCAAAGCCAAAGACCTGTTTTATGCTGCCGGCCTCGACAAATGTATTGAAAAGGACGACAACGTCGCCGTCAAAATTCACGGCGGCGAGTGGAACCGTACGGCCTGCCTGCGACCCGAATTTGTTGCGGCCATCGTGGAGGAGGTCAAGGCCTGCGGCGGCAAGCCTTTTGTCACTGACACCACAACGCTGACGTATCACCTTTATAACAACCGTTGTACCGGCCAATTGTCCATGGAGGGCGCCAATCGCCACGGCATGAACCATGCCAGCCTTCAGGCGCCATTTGTGATTGCCGACGGGTTTTATGGAGAGGATGACCTGCGCGTGGAATTGCCCGAGGCCAATATCCTCAAAGAAACCTACATCGCCCGCGGTCTTTACGAAGCGGATGCCGTTATCAACCTGGCCCATGCCAAGGGGCACCCCATCACGGCTTTCGGCGGGTGCATCAAGAACTTCGGTATCGGCGCCCAGTCCAAACGCGGCAAATACCAGACCCATCTGGCCTTCTGGGGCGATCCCGAAGATGCCATCGGCTATCCCAAGGTCGACCGGGAAGCCTGTCAGGGGACCGAATGCCCCTACAGTCAAATGTGTGAAGACAGCTGCCCGGACCAGGCCATTAAAGTGGAGGCGGACGGCGTTGTCATGGATTATGAGAAATGCGCCCTGTGCTACTCCTGCCAGGTGACCTGCATGTTTACCGGCATGGAGGGAATTGGTTTCCGGGATGATTACTTTCCGTTGGCGCAAATCGCCATGGCGGATGCGGCCCTGGGCTGCATCAAGACCTTCAAGCCCGGCAAAGTCGGCTACATGTCCTATGCCTTCGACATCGCTCCGGAATGTGACTGCTTCCCGTGGAACGGAACGTATGTAGCGCCGGATGTCGGGGTTTTCGCCTCCAATGATCCCGTTGCCATCGATGCGGCCGTCTGCGACATGATCGACCAGGCCCCCATCGGACCCAATTCACGCGCCGAAGAGTTGGGACTCAAACCGGGTGAGGACAAGTTCAAGGCGGTCAATGCCTTCACACCCCGGATTCAACTTAAAGCCGCCGAGAAAAACGGCATGGGCACCATGAATTACGAACTGATCGAGTATGAGCCCGAGCTGAATCCTGAAAACATTTCCAAATGGCAGATCCGCAAAACGCCCATGACGGTTCATCCCATGCGGCAGGTGTTTGAAAACCACCACCTGGCCCGTGAGTTTGAGTTCAACCGGACCAAAGACCTCAACACCTGGGTGGACGATTGGAAGAATTTTGATCCGACCCAATAGGGATCGGGATTGAAGCTCAAAAAGTGGCGGGGCTTCGGCCCCGCCCCCAATTTCCAAGGGGACTATAAAATCCAATGGCAAATGTATACTGGATTAAAGGCCGTTCGAAAGACATCCGTAAAAATATTATCGCCAAAATCGAGGCGCTGCTCAACCTGGAGGAGATGTCAAGGGTCGTTGCACCGGATGACGGCAGCCTGGCGATTAAATTCAATCTGAGTGAACTGGGATACGGCCATTACCTGCCCCCTATCATTTTCAGCTCCCTTTTCGAAAAACTGGGAGCCCTGGGTGCCCGTCCTTTGATGACCGACGGCGCCAGTATTTTCAATGGCTCCCGTTTCGATGGTTACGGCTGGATAGACACCGCCCTGTCACAGGGTTTCAGCAACGCCGAGACATTTGATCAACAGATGATGCAGACCTGCGGTTACACGAACGAGGAGGGACGGTTCTGGCCGGCTGAGGGAAAACACCTCGGTGGGATCGATATCGGCAGCATGCTCACCGATATCGGTAATCTGATCGTGATTTCCCATGTGACAGCCCACCCCTTGCTGGCCTTGTCCGGAGCCGTGGGCAATCTGGGATTGGGTTTTTTAACCAACTCCGCCAAGTTGAAAATCCACACCTGCCTCGACGTTTCCTGGGATGCATCCGCGTGCACGCATTGCGGGCTGTGCCTGCCATTTTGCCCCACTGGCGCCCTTTCCCTCGAAAAGCAAGAGGTTACATTCGATTCGCGTGTTTGCAACCGCTGTATCGGATGCTACATGAGCTGTCCACATGGGGCCGTTCGTATTCAACCCGACGGTCTTGCCACATTTCAGGAATCCGTTGTGGAGGCGGCGCGTCTGGCCAGAAGCAAACTGCGCGGTCAGGCTTTCTTCATAAATTTTCTCACATCGGTGACACCCCAGCCTGATGATTATCCCTTCTCGGACATTCCGTTTGTTCCCGACCTGGGCATTATTGCATCCGACGATCCGGTGGCCGCAGATTGGGCCACCTACCAAATGATCATCCGCAGCCCCGGGATTCCCGGTTCCTGTGCGCAGGATCTGGATGTCCTGGCCAAGGGTGAAGATAAAATAAAGGCAATCACCGGTTTGACACCGGAATCGATGCTCGGTTACGCCCGGCAAATGAAAATAGGCAACCAGGAATTTGATTTCCTCATCGATTCATGACCTATTCGCTTAAACACTGCAACGAAGGGAGAGAAAATTGACGCCTTCAGCAAGCCCTGCACACCGTCGGCACCGACACCATGGCCCAATTCGCGATGCCATGGCCCATATCAACTACAAGATCGCCATTATCAGCGGCAAAGGCGGTGTGGGCAAAACCAGCGTGGTCGTGAATCTGGCGGCAGCCGTTAAAAAAATGGACAGGATCGTGGGGATCTTCGATGCCGATGTCCATGGTCCGAGTGTCCCCAAAATGGTGGGGGTTAAAACCGAAATGCGGGATATCCTGCACGGCGCCCACGGGATCGATCCGGTGGAGACCCCCAATGGACTGAAGATCATGTCCGTGGCACTCATATGGCCGACCGATATTACCCCCATCATGTGGCGCGGCCAGTACAAGGCCCGGGTGCTGCGCCAGTTTCTCAGCTCGATCAAATGGCATGAAATGGATTTTCTCTTCGTCGACCTGCCGCCGGGTACCGGGGATGAGCCGATCACCATCATGAAGTCCGTACCGAATCTGGACGGACTGGTGGTGGTGACCACGCCCCAGGAGATCTCGACCCAGGTATGCAGCCGGGCCATCAATGCGGCAAAGGAACTGGACGCACCGATCCTGGGTCTCATCGAAAATATGAATTCTTATGAGTGCCCGGACTGTGGTCGCCGGGAATACTTTTTCGGGAAAGGCAAGGGGGAAAACCTGGCGCGGACATTCGGTATTCCATACCTGGGGGGCATTCCCCTGGACGGACAGTATTCGGATGCCGCTGATACGGGAATACCCATTGTATTTAAAAACCCCGACGCGCTTACGGCCAGGGCGATGACACGGATTGCAAAAAAGGTTGTTGCCGGATTGCCGCCCAAGGAAAAAGTGGTGCCCAAACACCACCCATGGGAAGAGGGACGGGATCATCATTAGCCCATTTCCATTCATATCCGGTTTTCCGAATTTCGGCTTCCAACCGGGATCTTGTGTGCGATTTTAGCCGTCATGCCTTCGCGTAAATCCCTGGTGTCTGTATATTCAAAGTCCGCATCAGGAGGAGGATTGGTAACTATTGAATGTTTTTAATTTATACCAGAACTAACTAAAAAAGGAGAATTCGTATGGATGCACCCAAACGGCCCAATATCGTTGGTAAAGGCCCCAGCCTATCGCGTGATTTGTTGGAAACTTTTGAAAAAATACAATCAGATAGCGGGAATCTTTCCGCAGACGCGACACAGAAAATTAACACGGTACTGTCCGAAAAGAGCCAGGAACTCGGGAAAATTCTTAAAATGGCCTACCTGAAGACGGTAAAGGCGGGAGAGGTTGCGTGGGATCTCAATCAGGCGGCCCTTGGCATCAAAGAAGCTGTTGCCGCCGGCAACGAAGCCGAAGCGCTCACAATGCTGGACGACATGACCGAAGATCTCAACGGGTTTATTCATAAAATTAAGACGTTCGTTGTACGAATGACCTGATGGAGAGCAAATGGCAACGGAGCAATTGAGTGAAGATTGTAGGTCGATATTTTACGGAAAGAGGCAGTTCCCATGACACATCCCATGCACGAACCGGTCGTTGAGATCGTCGAAAAGGCCATCGGGTTCATGGACCAATTCCTGCGCAACCAAATCGCGCCCGATGCCTATGCCGCCATGCTGAATACGCTGGACGTCGATTTCCTGATAGTGGCCAACAAGGAAGATTTTAAACGTGATGCAACGCTGGTATATTACCTGGATGCGCTGATGCTGCTCTCCTCGTTGCAGCATCAGCTCGACTTTCAGGTGGCCGAGTACGGCGCCAACGTGGCTTCGGAAGATATCAAGTGCTTAAAGGAGCTGTTGCACAAGTTTTCCTCATCCCACCCGCAATGCTCCTGTCGGGGCAAATAAACAGTGAAAGGAGTTGTAGCATGAAACTGGAAGGTAAAGTAGCAGTCATCACCGGCGGCGCACGTGGCAACGGCCTGGCGGCTGCGCGTTTGCTGGCGGCCGAGGGGGCGGATATCGCCATTGCGGATATCTGTAATAACATGGAGACGATCCCCTATGAGATGTCCACACCGGAGAGCATGGCCGCATCCGTGGAGGGCATCCAGGTGATGGGCCGCCAGGCGATGGGCATCAAATGCGACGTGCGAAAGGCGGCCCAGGTGGAAGCAATGGTCGATCAGGTCATCGAGAAGTTCGGCAAGATCGATATCCTGGTCAACAATGCCGGCAACTCCTCCATGGTGGCCATTGCCGAAATGGACGAACAAACCTGGGATGAAGTTCTGGACACCCACCTTAAAGGTACCTACCTGTGCTGTCGTTATGTCCTGCCCCATATGATCGAGCAACACAGCGGCAATATCGTCAGCATTTCTTCGGTGGGCGGACAGCGCGGGTTCGGCATGGGCGGCCATTACTGTGCTGCCAAGCACGGCATCATCGGTTTGAACAAATCGATCACCATGGAGGTGGCGGATCACAGCATTCGCTGCAACGTGATCTGTCCCGGTACGGTCTGGACCGATATGATGAAGGGCATCGCAGCCTACTTCGGGATGGAGGGAGATGACGCAAAAGAGCAGTTTTTTGCCGGTCACTTGATCAAGGACCCCGAGGTGTCGCCGGAAGATATCGGCCGGGCGGTTCTCTGGCTGGTGTCCGACGACGCCCGCTGCATCACCGGCAATATGATCACCGTGGACGGGGGCTGGACGGCGGCGGCGCCCTAGGAACTGCACGCGGTTTAACAAACGATCAACTGAAGGATAAGGAAGATTTGAAATGGACAACGAGATCAACGTCAAAGAAACCGAAATGGACGAACAATCCGAAACCGAAACCCCATGTATACTCGAAGAGATCGAGATCGAGGAACTGGCCGTAGATGGTATCTGCGGAATCTATTAGCTGTTGGGAGACTGGCACCTCCTCAACACCACCGGTTTTCAGTCCCCTGGCTGAAAACCGGTGGTCACACGGGAAAAAGAATGCATACAGACACACCATACCGATTGGCGGAAGGCGTGCAGGTCAGATCGGAGGCGTTCGGTCTCCTGTTCTACAATTACCGCGGGCCGCGCCTCTACTTTCTGCCCAGCCGACGAATGATCGATCCGGAATTTTTTGATAGCCGGCAAAGCGTCGCCGAACTCGCAACGGCGATGGGCCGGCGCCATTCCCGGCCCCGGGAGCAAATAGGACACTGGCTCGCTGCTTTATTCCTGAAACTCGAACAAAAAGGACTCATCCATGGGCAACCGCTATGTTGACATGGGACTGGCCGCTCCGGTGAACGTGACCTGGGAAGTCACCTATGCCTGCAACCTGACATGCCGGCACTGCCTGTCGGATTCCGGTCCCAGGCGCCAGGGTGAGATGACCACCGGGCAATGCCGCCGGATTATCGATGAACTGAGTGCCCTCAAAGTGTTCCAGTTCAACATCGGTGGCGGCGAGCCCTTCATGAGACCCGATTTTTTGGATCTAATGGACTATGCCCATGCCAGGGGTATGGTCACCTGTATCAGCACCAACGGAACCCTCATTGATGATGATGCCGCCCGCAGGTTGGCCAAAGGACCGGTCTATATCCAGGTCAGCCTGGACGGCGCTAGCGCCGCATCCAACGATGCCATCCGGGGTGCGGGCAGTTATGCCAAGGTGGTCACCGCTTTGGAATGCCTCCGGAAACAGGGTGTCGAGGTGAGTATCAACACTGTGCTGACCCGCTTCAGCTTTCCGGAGTTGGATGACCTGGTATCCCTGGCAGCCCATTACGGGGCCAAGCTGCGGGTATCCCGGTTCCGGCCCTCGGGGCGTGGGCTTGCGGCCTGGAAACAGTTGAACGTCGGACGCGAACAGATGTTGGCTTTTTCCGACTGGCTGGCCGCCCATCTGGCGGTGTCCACTGGCGATTCATTTTTTTCGGTGGCCACCGAAAATCGGCGGGCGTTGGGACTCAACATGTGCGGCGCATGTAAATTGACCTGCTGTATTTCACCCCGGGGCCGTGTTTATCCCTGTGCCTTTCTGCAGGATGAGGAGTTCCTGGCCGGCAAATTGCCGGACCAATCCTTTGCCGCCGTATGGCAGCATTCGCCGGTCTTTCATTCCTTCCGCGGGTTGAAAATCAAATCCTGTGAAAGCTGCCACCGTTTCGATATGTGCCATGGCGGGTGCCCGGCCATCGCCTACCACACCCAGCGAAAGCTGGGGATGCCCGATCCGGAATGCCTGGTCAACTGCGTGGCTGCCAATCCTTTGGCGGGAGCGGCCTGACGATGACGACGGGAAGAAAGACAGGCAGTTGGCGGTTGCGTGGCGGTGTAACGCTGATACCCGAAGCCCGCGGCGGCCTGGTCATGCAGTCCGATCCGCTACGGGTGCTGCGGGTCAATTCCAGGGCTTTTGGCCTGCTCTTGAAATGCCGCAAAGGACTGTCGCTGAAAGACAATTTTCCGGAGGCAGGGTTCGCCCAGAACGACATGGCCGGCAATATCCGTGGTGGACCATCCAACAAACCGCTGCCGGGCGACCCGCAGCGCTCTTTTCTGGAAAATCTCTGGAAAGCCGGCATTGTCAAATGGCAGCCCTCCACAAATGGTAACATGCCGCGGGTCACGGTGGTCGTTCCGGTATACAACCGCGCCCGCCGGATCGGTCCTTGTCTGGAATCGTTGTGCCGTCTGGATTATCCGCCCGAAAAAATTGAGATCATTGTGGTGGATGATGCCTCCACGGATGAGACCCCGGCTGTTGTGCGGCAATATGCGGTCAAACTGATCGTTTTGCCAAACAATCGTGGCCAGTCGGCTGCCCGCAACAGGGGTGTCAGGGTAGCAAGAGGCGACATCATCGCCTTTATAGACAGCGATTGTATCGCAGAACCGCTCTGGCTGCAACAATTGGCACCCTACCTGCAGCAGTCGCGTTTTTCTCTGGTGGGTGGATTTGTGGATGCGGTCTACCGCAAATCGAACTTTGATCGTTATGAAACGGTCTGTTCTCCTTTGAACATGGGCACCCAAACCGTCATCGGAGGCGGATCACGATCGGTTTTCTACGTGCCCACCTGCAATATGCTGGTCCGCAAGGATGCTTATCTCCGGGTGGGCGGCCTGGATGAACGGTTGCGGGTGGGTGAAGATGTGGACCTATGCTGGCGGCTGATGGCTGCGGGCTGCGAGATGATTTATGTTCCGCGGGGGAAGGTCAGGCACAAACACCGCAACCGTCTCTGGCAAAGTTTAAAGCGGCGATATGACTATGGGTCTTCAGAAGCGGTCCTGTACGACCGCTTTCGGCATGCCGCAAAACGTTTACCGTGGCAACCGGTCGGGGCGATGGCGGGCCTTGCCGGCGCACTGGCCCTGGTCCTGCCATCGGCACTCGCCCTGATGTCGATGGTGCTGATTCTTTTGATTGAAGCACTTCACAAACAACGGCGGTTGCATGCCCGCTTCAATGTCCGGCTGGCCTATATCAGCGTTTTGGGCGCAGTTACACGCAGCCACCTTCAACTGTTTTATTATCTGACTCATTATCTTGTCCGTTACTACCTTACGGCCCTTTTGGCGTTTGCCCTTGTGATGCCCCAGACAGCACCGGCGCTGCTTGTCCTGATCCTGATTCCCGCATTGGTGACCTTTATCCAAAAAAAGCCCTCTCTGGGTTTGCCTCTGTTTCTGTTCTTTTTCTGGATAGAACAGGTCTTTTATCAAACCGGTGCATTCTGCGGCTGCCTTCAAAAAAGCAGTTTCCGCCTGTACCGGGTGCGCTTTGAAAGAACCGGATTCTTAAGCCCTAAAAACAGGTGTTCCTATCACCCCGGCATGCCTTTCGGGGCAAAGCAACCTCGAACCGTTTACAAGGGAGGTAAACCGTTATGAATGCGAACCATGGCGAACTTGTAACCAAATACGGCCGCCTTCGGAACATTCTCATAGACATGGGGCGGGTGCTGGTGGCCTTTTCCGGAGGCGTGGACAGCACGCTGCTGCTGAAAGTCGCCCGGGAAGTTTTGCCGGACGGCGTCCGTGCCGTGACGGCGCTTTCAGAAATCACACCGGCTCATGAGAAACTCGACGCCGGGCGTCTCGCCAAGAGCCTGGGCGCTACACACTTGCGGATTAAAACTCATGAGCTGGACAATCCGGCCTTCACCGCAAATCCCCCCGACAAATGCTACGTCTGCAAGAAAAACCGTTTCGGCGAACTGCAGGCCCTGGCCCGGCAAAATGATTGGGGGCAAGTGATAGACGGCACCAATGCCGACGACCATCAAGACTATCGGCCCGGCATGAGGGCGATACAGGAGCTGCATATCAAGAGCCCGCTGAGCGCGGCCGGTTTGACCAAATCGGAAATCAGGGCCCTTTCCAGAGAGTTGGAATTGCCAACCTGGAATAAACCCGCGGCCGCCTGTCTGGCTTCGCGTATTCCCTACCATAGCCCCATCACTGCCGCAAAACTGAAGCAGATCGATGTCGGCGAAGAATTCATCCGAGGTTTGGGGCTGTGCCAGCAGGTACGCGTACGCCATCACGGCAGCGTGGCTCGCATCGAAGTAGATGCCGGGGCCATTGCCGGGTTGATGGCCTGGGGCATGCGCGAAAAGATCGTCAGTCATTTTAAAACCCTCGGATTTCAATTTATCGCCATTGATCTGGCAGGCTACTCCATGGGCAGCCTGAACCAGACCTTAGGGCCTGCAGACAAAGGGGGAACTCATGAACCAGCAGCAGCTTAAGGCGTTACTCAAAGAAGTTCAAAGCGGCCGAATGGATACTGATACGGCTTACAACCAATTGAAAAAACTTCCCTTTGAAGATCTCGGGTATGCCAAGGTCGATTTTCACCGCTGTGTGCGCAACGGCGTGCCGGAGGTGATCTACTGTGAAGGGAAAACCGTTGATCAGATTAAAGGCATTGCCGCACGGATCGCCCAGTACCATGTGAATATCCTGGCGACCCGTTTGTCTGCAGACGCCGCCCGGGAGGTTCAGGATGCTTTGCCGGACAGCCGCTACCATGAAGCGGCACGGCTGATGGTGGTCAAACCGCGCCCGGTGGAATCAATCGGCAATGTGGCCGTGGTTTGCGCCGGCACTTCCGATATCCCCGTAGCCGATGAGGCGGCGCTGACGGCAGAGGTGCTCGGAAATCGGGTGGAACGGATTTACGACGTCGGCGTGGCGGGCATCCACCGCCTTTTGAACTCCTGTGAAGCGCTGTATAAAGCCAACGTCGCGGTAGTGGTCGCCGGTATGGAGGGTGCCCTGGCCAGCGTGGTGGGCGGCCTGGTGGCTTGTCCGGTCATCGCGGTGCCTACCAGCATCGGGTACGGGGCCAGTTTCGGAGGTCTGTCTGCCCTGTTGTGCATGCTGAACAGCTGCGCCTCGGGTGTATCCGTGGTCAATATCGACAATGGGTTCGGGGCCGGCTACCAGGCAAGCCTCATCAACAAACTGGCGGTAGCGGCCATCATGGAAGATGCGCCAAAGCCTGCCGCCGACTCAAATTGCGGGAAACAACCCATGATGCAAACCCGCGCCACCTGACCCGCGGCAAACAGAGACCCATATCCGGCCTCGTTTTTGACCGGGTCCGTTTGAAACAGAGGAGAAGAACCATGAAAATTGCATATTTCGACTGCTTTGCCGGTGCCAGCGGCGATATGATTCTGGGCGCCCTCCTGGATGCGGGATTGTCCCTGGATCTACTGAAAACCGAACTGGCCAAACTGGAGCTGGACCATTACGATCTGCAGGTGGAAAAGGTTGTCAAGAGGGGAATCGGCGGCAGCCAGGCCATGGTGTTAATCGAGCAGGACCACCATCACCACCATCACCGCCATCTGCACCACATTGTGGAAATCATCAATCAAAGCGGGTTGGACGATGAGGTCAAAACCAGAAGTTGCGCCATTTTTCAGCGTCTGGCGGAAGCGGAAGCCAAGGTCCATCGTGCCATTGTGGAAGTGATCCACTTTCACGAAGTGGGCGCCATGGACGCCATCATCGACGTTGTGGGCGCAGTCATCGGATTCAATGCCCTCGGCATAGAGGCCATTTACTGTTCACCCCTGCATGTGGGCAGCGGTACGGTTACCTGTGACCACGGCATCTTGCCGGTGCCGGCGCCGGCCACGGCAGAATTGATCCGGGGCAAGCCCGTCTATTCGACCGGCGTTGCGGGGGAGCTGCTGACACCCACCGGGGCGGCCATCCTGACCACGCTGGCAGCCGGTTTCGGCCCCATGCCTTCCATGATCCCCCGGGTGACCGGGTATGGGGCAGGCAATTCCAACCCCGATATCCCCAATCTGCTGCGCGTCGCCATCGGGGAGACGGCGGACGCCGCCAGCGACTATGATCATGATCAGGTGTCCGTTATTGAAACCAATATCGACGATATGAACCCCCAGATCTACGCACATGTGATCCAGGAACTGTTCGATGCCGGTGCACTGGACGTGTTTCTGACACCGGTGCAGATGAAAAAGCTTCGTCCCGGCATGCTGCTCACCGCCATTAGCCCGCTGAATCTGACCAATCGGCTGGCGGAAATCATTCTGCGGCAAACCACCACCATCGGGCTGCGCCTGCGCACCGATCGCCGCATCAAACTGCAGCGCAGGTTTCAGACGGTGGGGACGCCCTACGGCCGGGTTACGGTGAAAACTTCAGGTAACAACAAGCAGGATTTAAATCACACCCCCGAATACGAAGACTGCAAGAAACTGGCAATGGCAAATGATGTACCCTTGAAAACGGTCATGGCTGCCGCCAATCAAGCGATTATGGCCGGAGATGTTAGATCTGAACACATCTAAACCGATTGGTGAAAAGGAGGATCAACACATGGACAAGATTCTGCGTATTGACATGGGCGCTGACGGAGGCCCCAAAACCAAGATCGAACCCCTGGGCGACTATGCCGGTTTGGGCGGACGGGGGATGACGTCGACCCTCGTTGCCAAAGAGGTGCCTGCCACCTGTCACCCCCTTTCGGCGGATAACAAACTGGTGATTGCACCGGGTATGCTGAGTGGATCCGCCGCCGCCATGTCCGGCCGAATCTCCATGGGCTGTAAAAGCCCTTTGACAGGCGGTATCAAGGAGTCCAACGCGGGGGGACAAGCGTCCCAGATCCTGGGACGCCTCGGCTATGCCGCCGTCGTATTGGAGGGAGCGCCGGCGGATGACACCCTTTATAAAGTCATCATCAACCAGGAAGGCGTGGACGTACAGCCCGACAACGGTCTGCGCATGAAGGGGAATTACGCCGTTGTGGATCAAATGAAAGCCGAATACGGCGAAAAGGTTCACTGCATCTCCATCGGCCAGGCCGGCGAAATGAAACTTACAGGTGCTTCCATTGCCTGTACCGACATGGAGCAGCGCCCCACCCGGCATGCCGGCCGCGGCGGGGTTGGTGCGGTGATGGGGTCCAAAGGGGTCAAGGTGATCGTGATGGATCCCGCCGGCACGAAAAACCGTGCGCCGGCCGATCCGGAAGCCTTCAAGGCGGCCAATAAAAAGTTCGTCGACGGCCTGCGCAAACATCCGGTTACTGGCGAGGGGCTGCCCGCTTACGGCACCAATGTGCTGCAGAATGTTCTCAACGAAGCCGGTGCTCTGCCAACCCACAATTTCCAAAAGGGGCGGTTTGAAGGGGTGCCCAAAATCAGTGGGGAAACCCAGGCTGAAACCGAGAACGCCCGTGGCGGTGAGGGATCTGCGACCCACGGCTGCCATCGCGGCTGCGTGATCCGCTGCTCGGGCACCTATTACGATAAAGACGGCAACTATGTGACCAAACAGCCCGAATATGAAACCGTGTGGTCCCACGGAACCAATTGCGGCATCGACGACCTGGATGCCATCGCCCAGATGGATCGCATGGATGACGATTTCGGCCTTGACACCATTGAGATGGGCGCTACCATCGGTGTGGCCATGGAAGCGGGTCTTGCCCAATTCGGCGATGCCGAAGCCGCGCTGAAACTGGTGCAGGAGGTCGGCGATGGCACACCCCTGGGGCGTGTCCTGGGGAGCGGGGCTGCGGTTACCGGCAAAGTCTTCGGCGTCTCACGGGTTCCGGTGGTCAAGGGCCAGGCCCTGCCGGCGTACGATCCGAGGGCGGTACAGGGCATCGGCGTCACTTACGCCACCAGCACCATGGGTGGGGACCATACCGCCGGTTATGCCGTGGCCACCAATATTCTCGGGGTCGGCGGCAGTGTCGACCCGCTGAAACCCGAAGGCCAGGTTGAGCTTTCGCGTAACCTGCAAATCGCCACCGCGGCCATCGACGCCACCGGCATGTGTCTGTTTATCGCCTTTGCGGTGCTGGATCAGCCGGAAACCTTCCAGGCGCTCATCGATATCATCAATGGCTTTGCCGGCGCCAACCTGACAGCCGATGATGTGACCGAACTGGGGAAAACGATCCTCAAGACCGAGCGCGATTTCAACGCCCGGGCCGGCTTTGGCGCCAAGGATGACCGGCTGCCCGATTTCTTCAAGAACGAAGCCCTTCCGCCCCATGAGGTCACCTTTACAGTGAGCGATGAGGAACTGGACCAGGTGTTTAATTTTTAACCGCGATGCCGATGACCGGGAGACGGGCAGCCGTCTCCCGGTCTTTTTAGCCGCCTCGGATCGCCGCTTCGACAGGATTCTGCCGTGCCAAAACTCACCGACGATTTGATGGGCATATTGTGCCTGATTCAGCATCACGGCGCCAGCTATTGCGCCGGTACCTGCGAACACCGCAAACCCGGCGAACTGCACTGCCACGCCATGGGCCAGGCGCTGGGTTTATCCTCCACGGGCGTCAAGAACCGGATGCAACGGCTGATCCAATTGGGATTGCTGGATCGCCGGCGTGTGGAACGGGCAGACGGCAAGGTGCTGGGCTGCGTAACCCTGACGTCCGCCGGGAGCCGAGCCCTATCTGCGAACGGCTGCGATGCCCACGGGAAAACCAGATGACAACCCACATCCAACTTCAACTCTACGCCACGTTTAAGACACTTACACCACCTTTGGCCGATGAGTTTCCAATAAAAAGAGGCGCTACCGTCAAGGAATTGTTGACAACCATTGGAATTTCCCCCGATCAGGCCAAACTGATCTTCGTCAACGGCCAACGGGCTGAACCGGAAGATCTACTCCAGGGCGGAGAGCGGGTGGGTATTTTTCCACCGGTGGGCGGGGGATAGCCTGATAGCTAATATGAGGAGAACCGAACGATGGCGAACGATACTGTGAATTATGATGTGTTAAGCCCGGTAAAATTTTTAAGTCGCAGCGCAACGGTCTTTCCCGAAAAAGTTGCAGTGGTCCATGGTGATAAGCGTTTCACATACCTGGAATTTGAAAAACGGGTGAACCGCCTGGCCAGCGCCCTTTTAGCCGCCGGTGTGGGCAAGGGCGATAAGGTTGCGTTTATCTGTCCCAACATCCCGCCCATTCTGGAGGCCCACTATGCCGTGCCCATGATCGGAGCGGTCCTTGTCAGCATCAATATACGGCTCTCTGCCAACGAGATCGCCTATATTATCGACCATTCCGATGCAAGGGCCGTGTTTGCGGACAATGAATTCGGCAGTATTGTCGCCTCGGTTCAATCCCGGTTGTCCAAAGTGGATACCTATATAAACATCTGTGATGTGGATGGTGCAAAGCCCCTCGACGGAATGGAATATGAAGCCTTTCTTGGAACCGGTTCGGAAGACCCGGTCGGGATCGATATAGACAGTGAGCTTGATACCGCAACCATCAACTACACCAGCGGCACCACAGGACGGCCCAAAGGGGTTATGTACCACCACCGCGGCGCCTATCTGAATGCCCTGGGTGAACAGCTTGAGTTCGGGACCCGTGCAAATTCGGTCTATCTCTGGACGCTGCCCATGTTTCACTGCAATGGATGGTGCTTTACCTGGGGAATTACGGCAATGGGAGCCACCCATATCTGCCTCCGCAAGGTGGTTCCGGAAGAGATATACCGGGTAATTGAAACGGAGAATGTATCCCACCTCTGTGCCGCGCCGACCATTCTCATCGGCATGTCAGCCTATGCAACGGAACATAACATCAAACTTTCCAAAGGCCTTGAAATCATGACAGCCGGGGCTCCGCCGGCTCCAACGGTGATTCAGAACATGGAAAGCGTCGGCGCCAATATCACACAGACATACGGTCTTACCGAAGTGTACGGTCCCCACAGTGTCTGCCGGTGGCAGGACAAGTGGGACATCCTCTCCGCGGAGAAAAAAGCGCAGATGAAAGCACGCCAGGGCGTTCCCTACATCGTTGCCCAATATATGGACGTCGTAGATCCCGAAACGATGAAACCGGTGCCCAGGGACGGAAATACCATGGGTGAAATCGTCATGCGGGGCAACAACGTGATGACAGGTTATTATAAAGACCCGGAAGCGACAAAAGAGGCGTTTAAAGGCGGCTGGTTTCACAGCGGTGATCTTGCGGTGGTACACCCCGACAACTATACCCAGATAATGGACCGGAAAAAGGATATCATCATCAGCGGAGGGGAAAACATCTCCACCGTGGAGATCGAAAATGTGCTGTTCCGCCATCCGGATGTTCTGGAGGTGGCGGTGATTCCCGTACCCGACCCCAAATGGGGTGAGGTCCCAAAGGCCTTTATCGTCCCCAAAACAGGGACACAACCGGTGGCTGAAGATATTATTCAGTTCTGCAAGAAGCATATTGCCAGGTTCAAAGCCCCCAAAGCCATAGAGTTCGGTGAACTTCCAAAGACGGCCACCGGCAAGATCCAGAAATTCAAGTTAAGGGAAAAAGAGTGGCAGGGCAGGGAACGGATGGTGAATTAAGCCGGTCCCAATTGAATACCATCTTGATTGTTTAGAGCATTTGAGCATTCGAATTTGTTTCGGATTTCGATATTCGAATTTCGTATTTACCCGTTCAATAGTAACACATCCCCTTCCAGGGATAACCCAAAGCCCTGCCCTTCGGGTAGGGATTCTTTACTTTTTTCGGCCTGATCCACCGTGCCGGAACTCACAGGAAATGCCATGTTCAAAGCTGCCACCGTTAAATCCAAAAATGGATATACCCGTAAAGCGGGTCGCAAAATGGCAGCGGCCCTGATTGCCAAATTGGGGTGCCCCCCTAAGGCTTGCTGGCTGTTTGCCGCCCCGGCCCGAGGGATGCGGGCATTGCTGACCGGTATCTCCGAGATGGTAGAGACACCCAACCTGATCGGCTGTACAACCGACGGCGAGATATCCGGCGAGGGATTTAGCACCAAATCGGCGGTTCTGGGCGGTATTGCCACCGACCGCATCGACTTCCATGTCGCCAGTGCCGAAGGCTTGAGTCGGGACAGCGAGAAGGCGGGCAGGGAATTGGCCGAAAAGCTTACGCCGGAAACCGGCTTCTTGCAGCTTTTCTCTGACGGCATCACCGGCAACGGCTGTGCGATCCTGCGGGGCATCGAGTCGGTTATGGGGGAACAGCTGTCAATTACCGGCGGTACGGCAGGGGATGGCGGCCAGTTCAAACAGACCTTCCAGTTCGCCGGGGGGAAGGTCTTGACGGATGCGGTTGTTGCCATTGGTTTTACCGGAGGGTTTCATCTGGGAACCGGTGTGGCCGGCGGCTGGTCACCCGTGGGACTGCCAAAAACCGTTACACGGGCCTCCGGCAACGTTCTTTACGAATTGAACGGCGAACCGGCCCTGAAGGTTTTCGAGCGTTTTCTGGGCAAACATACCCACAAACTGCCGGCCATCGGCGTCGAATACCCTCTGGGACTGATCAACCGGCGGCCGGGAGGCGCTGCCGCAGACTACATGCTGCTACGCGCCACCATGTCCGTTAACCACAGGGAGGGATCTATCCGGTTTGCCGGAGAAATCCCCCAGGGAGCGGAGGTACAACTGACCTGCGGCGATAAACGTTCCATCCTTAATGCATCGCGTAAAGCTGCACGGCAGGCGCTGGCCGGACTGAACCAGGCACGCCCCGCCATGATTTTCTGCTTTTCCTGCATGGCCCGCAAAATCGTCTTAGGTCGCCGTATCAGGGAAGAGATCCAGAATATACGAACGGTGATCGGCCGGGACCTGCCCTCGATCGGGTTTTACAGCTATGGGGAGTTCTGTCCCGTCGGAAGTCACGCGTTCTGTTATTTTCACAATGAAACCGCAATCGTAACCGTCATCGGGATCTGACCGATACAGGGTCTCAACATGCACACGGTTCAAACCCTCAAACAACGTATCGACGAATTGGAAGAGATGTTGGAAAAGGCCGAGTGTAAATCCGACATTTTGACCAATCTGCTCAAAGAAGCCAACGCCGAATTCAGCCAGGCCCTGGAAAAGGTGACCACCTCCGAGGCCAATTTCCGTACCATCATTGAAAATGCCCCCGAGGCGATCTATATTTTTGACACCGAAACCCATCGGCTCATCGACTGTAATCCTTTCACCATAAAATGGTTGGGGTACGGGCGTGACGAGCTTTTGCACCTTAAAGTGGAGGATATTCTGGAGCGGTCGGCTGCCGGGGTGCAGGACAACATCCGCAAAGTCCTCAAAAACGGTTTTGTTCACATCCAGGAGCGGCGGTTTAGAAAAAAATCGGGTGCCCTGGTGGATGCGGAAGTCACCGGAACCGTCATCCAATTGCAAGGCCGCAAGTGTTTTGTAGCCCTGGTACGGGATATCACCGAACGTAAAAAGTTTGAAGAGCTGAAGCGCTACAAGGAGTTTTTTGAAAATGTCAGCGATCCGGTGATCATCAACGACGCCAAGGGTGATTTTCTGGAGGTGAACGACGTGACCTGCCAGCGGTTCGGGTATCCCCGCCGGCAATTGCTGAAAATGTCTTTCAAGGATATCTCGCGGCCGGACCAGTACGGGGTATTGAAGGCCATGGGACGTAAAATCAGCCGGGGGGAAACCATTCAGTTCGAACTGGACATTCGTCCCGCCTCGGGCGAGGCGATTTTACACGAGTTTCACTCCCGCCCCATCGCTTACCGGGGCAAACCGGCGGTGCTGAGCGTGGCACGGGATCTGAGTTTCCGCAAGCATATGGAAACCGCCCTGATTCGGACCGAGCGGCTTTCGGCGGTGGGCGAAATGGCCAGCGGCGTGGCCCACAATTTCAACAATCTGCTGCAGATGATCATGGGGGCCAGCGAGGCGGCCCTTGAGAAGCTGAGCACCGGAGAGATCCGCAAGTGCCATGGAGCAATTGCCACCATCGGTGATGCCGCCCAGCGCGGGGCCGATATTGTCCAGCGTATAAAGGATTTCACGCCGGCTAAAAACGACGATGACCCCGGTGTGACCCAGGTTTTCGATGTGGGCCAATTGATCGTCGAGGCGGTCCAGTTGACCCGGCCATTATGGCGCAAGCCCGCTGCAGCCCGCAAATACCGGGTCAACTACATCCGCCCGCTGGGTGCCTGGATGAAGGGCCAACCCTCTGAAATATATGAAGTGCTGGTCAATTTAATTCGAAACGGAATAGAAGCCATGCCAAAGGGCGGCGTCCTGACCCTTTCGGCGCACGCCGGCAACGGCATCATCCGCATTTCCGCTGCGGATACCGGCATCGGCATCGCAGAGAAAAACCGCCGGCGTATTTTTCAACCTTTTTTTACGACCAAGGGTTCCAAGAGCAGCGGGTTGGGCCTTTCATCCAGCTACGGCATCGTGAAAAAACATAATGGTGACATGCATGTGCAGAGTACACCGGGTACCGGTACAACCTTTCACCTCACCTTTCCCCTGGCGTGTTTTATCGACCGACCTTGCAGGAACAGCAAAGATCAACCGGCGGACGCCGTCCAGACCAGGCTGCGGTTGTTGGTGATCGACGACGAAATCAACATCCTGAAGATGATGGCCATGATTTTCGAGGATACCGAAATCGACCTTCTCACCGCCAACAACGCCGAAGCGGGATTAACGATCATTCGCAACGGCCGCCCCAACGCGATTTTATGTGATTACGGAATGGACGACATGAACGGGCTGGAGGTGGGGTCGGCGGTCAAAACCATCTGCCGCCAGATGCGACGCCCTAAAATTCCGTTTTTGCTCTATACGGGCCTCAATACGCATCTTTTGCCCGAGCAACTGGAATCGGCCGGCGTCGATCATGTCGTTAAAAAACCGGTCCCTGCTGAAAAATTGCGCCATATTCTGCAGGATCTGACCACCGAGCCTGCCGTTGTGCCCTAGGGGCCATCCGGAAACCGGTCGATTTGGTGAGATGAAGCCAGGGCCGAAAACAATAATCATCCCACCCTCCCCTGCCCGCTTTCAAGTTGTACTCCTGTCGGGCACCATGCTATATTGGCATCCATCACTGCGCGGGAGGACACCACCTGTTTTGCCGTGTTCCCTGCCCGATCGAGGGATGGCATTATATGACGCCGCCCCTTACCCGGACTGCGGCAACTTCTTTACTGCCAAAAAAGGAGAGGATATGCAGTCACACGCTGATCTGGAACTGCGCAAATTCGTGGCGCCTGAATTTATTTTCGGCAGGGATGCACGCAAGCTGGCCGGGCAATACGCCAGGTTCTACAGCGCCCGTAAAATCCTGCTGGTGACCGACCCGGGGGTTTTGGCCGCCGGATGGTCCCGGGAGGTTGCCGACGACCTTGCGGCAGCAGGGTTGCCTCATGTGGTATACGCCGATGTTTCCTCCAATCCCCGCGCAGAGGAGATGATGCGGGGCGCTGACATTTATCGCCGGGAAGGCTGCAATGTCATCGTCGCCGTGGGCGGCGGCAGCCCAATCGACTGCGCCAAGGGCATCGGAGTCGTCAGTTCCAGCCAAAAGCATATCCTCTCCTTCGAGGGGGTCGATCAGATACGTGAACCCATGCCGCCCCTGATCTGCATTCCCACCACCGGCGGTACTTCGGCAGATGTCTCACAGTTCGCCGTTATCACCGACATCGAAAAAAAAATAAAAATTGCCATCGTCAGCAAGGCGGTGGTGCCGGACGTCTCTCTGGTCGACCCCACCACCCTGACCACAATGGATCCTTACCTGACGGCCTGTACCGGGATGGATGCCATGGTACACGCCATCGAGGCGTTTGTATCCAATGGCAGCTCGCACATCACCGATCTGCACGCCCTGCAGGCGATCCGGCCCATCAGCCGTAATTTGCTTTCCTCTGTTAAAAATCCGAACGACCTCGAATTGCGTGGAAAAATCATGATGGGCAGCCTGGATGCGGGCCTGGCGTTTTCAAATGCCAGCCTGGGCGGCGTACATGCCATGGCGCACGGGATCGGCGGACTGCTGGACCTGCCCCACGGTGAATGCAATTCCATGCTCCTGCAGCATGTCATGGACTATAACTTCAAAGAGGCTGCGGATAAATTTTGCTATATCGGGGAGGCGATGGGGATGGATATGCGGGGAATGACCTCCCAATCAAAAAAAGCGGCCATCCTCGCTGAAATAGAACGGTTAAAATTAGCCGTCGGCATCAAGAAGACCCTCGGCCAGCGCGGAGTACACCGCAGCGATGTCGCCTTACTGGCGGAACGGGCGCTAAAGGACGTTTGCATTGCCACCAACCCCCGCCGGCCCAACAAAAGGGATATCGAGGTCATCTATGAAGAAGCTCTCTGAGAATCCTGCCACCGATTGGGATAAATGGCGTCAGGGGATCATCGGCCTGGGGGAGCACTCGGGTCGCAAGAGCTACTACCCCGAGTTGCAGCGCCAGCTTGCCGAATTGGAAAGGTTCAGGGCACTGCTCGACCAAAGCAACGACGCCATTTTTCTCGTTGAAGCGGACTCGGCCATATTGACGGATGTCAGCGAGTCGGCCTGCCGCCAGCTCGATTTCACACGGGAAGAACTGCTGGAAAGGCCTGCCCAGGAGGTTATATCCCCTGCCGCGTTGATGCGCATCAGGGCACTTTTTTCAGACCGGACGTCGACAGCCAGGGGAGGGACGCTTACCACAACGCTTTATCGTCGCGATGGCACCGCAGTCCCCATTGAAATGGATCTCCAGATGGTCTCCCTCGATATAGCGGATTACGCTGTTGTCGTAGGAAGGGACATCACCGAACGCCGCCAGGCCGAGGCGGCCCTGCAGGAGAGCGAGACCAAATACCGGACCATCTTCGAACATTGCGGGAATCCCCTCCTTTTTATCGGGGAGGACACGACCATCATTCTGGCCAATAAGGAGTTTGAAACGCTGAGCGGTTATTCGCGCGCCGAACTTGAGGGCCGCAAAACCTGGACGGAATTTGTAAGACGGGAAGATGACCTTAAACGGATGATGGAATACCACCGCCTGCGGCGAATCGATCCGCTGGCCGCTCCCCGGTCGTACGAATTTCGGTTTTTCGACCGGCGGGGCAGAATGAAAAATGTGGTTGTATCGGTGACCATGATTCCCGGGACAAACCAGAGTCTGGCCGCTTTTTTGGACATCACCGCGCATAAGCAGATGGAGGCCACGCTGATTCGCAGAGAACGGCTGGCGGCGATGGGGGAACTGGCGGGCGGTGTGGCCCACAATTTCAACAATCTGCTGCAGATGATCATGGGTGCCGGGGAAGCGGCCTTGGCCAAATTAAACGCAGGCGACATCGGAAAATGCAAAGAGGCCATCGACACCCTCATCGATGCTTCCCGCAGGGGCACCGATACGGTCAGCCGGATCAGGGATTTCACCCTCCTTGAAACCAAGGAAAGCGAAAAAAACGGGGTGTTTGACATGGGTGCGCTAATCGAAGAGGCGGTGCAATTGACCCGGTTGCTCTGGAAGGATCCCGTCTCTAAGCAAAAACATCGTTTGAACTATTTCAAACCCCTCGGCGGCACGGTGAGAGGCAATTCGTCCCAGCTTTATGAAGTGGTGGTCAATATTGTTAAAAACGGGCTGGAAGCGATGCCCCTGGGAGGTGTCCTCTCCATCAGCCCCGAAATCCGGAATGGCCGTATTTCAATTGAGATTGCCGACACCGGGGAGGGTATCGCCAAAGAGAACCTCGCGCGGATTTTTCAACCGTTTTACACGACCCGGGGGAACCGGCGCAGCGGTCTCGGACTATCTTCCAGCTACGGTATCGTCAAAAAACATCAGGGGGAGCTGCTGGTTCGAAGCAACCCCGGCGGGGGAACCACCTTTACGGTTGTGCTGCCGCTGTGTACGCCGGCCACAACCTGCAGGATGGAGATGGAGACGGCGGAAAGGGCTGATCCCAGCATAAGACACAAGTTTCTGGTCATTGACGACGAACCCAATATTCTCAAAATGATGGCGATGTGGTTCGAGGACTCCGAGTTCGAGATACACACCGCCGATACGGCCGAAAAGGGTTTGCAGGCGGTTCGGCGGGAGCGGTTTGATGTGATTCTGTGCGATTTCGGGATGGATGATCTAAACGGCCTGGAAGTGGGCCGGGAGATCAAAACCTACTTTCAAAAAGCAGCCCTGCCCAAAATACCGTTCCTGCTCTATACCGGTTTGGATGCAAAACTGACACAGGTAAAGCTGGATGCTGCCGGGGTGGACCGTATCGTCAAAAAACCGATCTCCTCTGAAAAACTGCTCCGAATTTTGCGGGAAGTGGTCGAACCCACGCCCTCTTCACCGCAAAGATGAATATTGCTATTCATGACATTGCCGTCGGAAGTTCAATCCTCAATATTCATT
>CAZWAE010000015.1:0-9157 GCA_964631805.1 uncultured Desulfobacteraceae bacterium
GCGCCCGGCGACCAGGCGTGCACCGTTAAAACCGTCTCATCCGGATTCATGAAAAACAGATATCCATATTCGCTTTGGGTGAGCCGAACCCCCTCTTCCACTGCGAAATCACAGATTTCCTGCAGGGAGGATGTCCCCATCTGGCTCAATTGGTGTAGCGCCTCCAGCCGCGATTCGTTTAGCTTTAACGCAGATTCGGTTTTCTTGCGCTCTTCGATCTCACGCCGCATCTGCCGGTTGGTGCGGGTCAATTCCAGGGTGCGCTCCTCGACCCGTTCCTCCAGTTTGCCGTATGCTTCCCGGAGTTCCTCTTCGGCATTGATCCGCTGTATGGCGGCACCAAGCTGCAGGGCGATGTCTTCCAAAAGCCCGATTATTTTTTCAGGCACCTGATCGGGCAGACGATCGGCAATATGAATCAAACCGAGAACGCGATCTCCGATCCGAATCGGCACCAGGGCCAGGGATTCATAGCCGTAGGCGCTGCAAGCGCTCCGGATCTGTTTCCGCTCATTATCGGGAAGCGAGGCCACAAATTGGGTGGTATTGTTTAAAATGAATGAACCTTTGGAATAGAAGGAAATTTCGGGGTTGGCCGTTCCGTTGATCACATGGGCGCACATACAGTCATCGGATTGAATGCACAAAGGGTTTTCAATCTCATAAAAACGGCTCTCAAACCCAATATGGGCTTCGTATGGAATGAGACCGGATTCCTGGAGAATCCGAATACCAACCGCCTCACATTTGGTCATCCCCTGGATTTCCGACACAAAATCGTCCAGGAGAGGCCGCATTTTTGCATGCTTGTTGGCAATCTGCAGGAACCGATGGGATGCTTTCAAAGCATCTTCAGCATGTACCATATCGCTCGTACGGCCGGAATCCATAGCCGGCCGTTTTACTCTACCATTACGGCTATGCCCTTTTGCGTGCGGACTTTCCCGGGTCTTGCCAACCGCTTTAGGCCCTCTTCCGGGAACGTTCTCCTTTAATGTCTGCATCGTCGCTTACACTCCGGTTCGTTTCTGGGGGTTTTTCCCAAAATACTGATAATCGAATGTTTACTCTACAATTATGATAAATTCATGTCAAACAGCTTCCTGTTTCTATTCACCGCACACTTTCTTCACCCTATGTTGAGCATATTTTGGAAAAGATCGTCCAGGCAAGCAACGGCTTGACATTGCCGTTTTTTTCAGCCATAAACAATACCAATATGGTCGAAAGGAATCGCATGCAGCATCGACACCACATGGACAGCACCATAACTACCAAGCGCACCCGGCGCTCATGGGCTTGGTGTGTCCGTTGGTTGAGAGGTTCTGATATGTAAGTTCATTTCACAATCGGATACGAAAAGCCCGGGCGCTGAAAGTGCCCGGGCTTTTTTTTGTGGCAACCCTGAATAAATTGAAGGAGGAATGATGGAAAAGATGAAAGTGGGTGTTATCGGCGCAACAGGCATGGTGGGGCAAAACTATATCAAACTCTTGAACGATCATCCGTGGTTCGAGGTCTCCCTTGTGGCAGCCTCCCCCGCATCCGCCGGAAAGCCTTACCATGAGGCGGTTGATGGCCGGTGGTTGATGAAAAGCCCGATTCCGGATGTCTTACGGGAACTGACAGTGGCGGATGCAAACGATACCAAGGCGGCCATGGACAAGTGCCGGCTGGTATTTTCGGCCATTGATGCGGACAAAGGCTTTGTTCGAAAACTTGAGGAAAAATACGCCCAACAAGGATTGGCCGTGGTTTCCAACAATTCCGCCCATCGGCTGACACCGGATGTCCCCATGATTGTTCCGGAGGTGAACTGGCAGCACACCGATTTGGTCGCCATCCAGCGTCGAAACAGATCCTGGCAGGGAGGCTTGATCGCAGTAAAACCCAATTGCAGCGTGCAAAGCTATGTAACGCCCCTATATGCGCTCAAACAGGCGGGGTTACCGATCGAAACGGCTGTGGCCGCAACCCTGCAAGCCGTATCGGGAGCCGGTTTTCCGGGGCCCGCCTCCCTTACGATGATCGACAACGTGATACCCTTCATACCGGGGGAGGAGGAAAAATCCGAAGAGGAGCCGCTGCGGATCTTCGGCAAACTCGCCGACGGAAAGATTCATCCCGACAACGCGATGAGGATCAGCGCGCACTGCAACCGGGTTCCCGTTGTTGACGGCCATATGGCCTGCGTGAGCATGAAATTCAGCGGGCAAAAACCCTCTGTTGAAGAGATTATCCGGGTTTGGCAGGATTTCAACGGCAAACCCCAGGAGCTGGATCTCCCGTCGGCCCCCCACCCCCCCATCGTTATCCGGGAGGAGCAGGACCGGCCCCAGCCACGGATGGACCGGGATGCGGGAAACGGAATGGCGGTCACGGTGGGACGTTTGAGACCCTGCCCCGTTTTCGATTACCGCTTTGTCGGGTTGTCCCACAACACCAACCGGGGCGCTGCGGGGGGTGCAATCCTCACGGCGGAATTGCTGAAAGCACAGGGCTATCTGTAACCCAAATTGAGATGGGGGCTTGTTGGTTCTTTCCGATAGATGATTGGAAAGGCGCGGTGGATACACACGTCGACGGTCAAAAGATCCCGCTGAATTTGACACGCCGATCCTGTCCGATGATCGCCCTGAATCCTCTGGGGCTTCTACGATCAATGCCGCTCCTGCGATCGGCACCGCGTCTTCGATCATTGCCGGATCTTCTATCGGGCACATTTGAATCATCCAGAAAGACACGGCGATCGGCCCCTGCTCTTCTGCCTCCCGTATCTGCGGTCATCAGCTCACCTCACCAGTATTAGAATGGGAAAGTTAGCGGTGTTTTTCGATTTGTGATAGCGGAGGTCGCAGAACCCGGTAGAGAAAAGAGATCCGTATTTAACGGCGTTCGATTTACCCGGAGCTTGATCAGGGAATCGGTGATTTGTCCTCCCAATGAACAAATCGAAAATACGGGAATAGTGTACACCAAAACCTGTCAAATGTCCAGTCGATAGCCACTGTTTCCGGACGGACACTACTTGAGTTCGTCCCACTTATAGTCTATCAATTCCGTGAGCACCCCATTGAGTTTCTTGGGATGTATAAAGGCGAATTCGCAATCGCGAAAGGGTCTTGCCACCTCGCCATCGGAAGCGGGGATAAAGGGATAGTCCTGTTTTTGCAGATCCGCCACTGCTTCTCGGGTGTTGTCAACGTTAAGGCTTAAGAGCATAACACCCTCGCCGTGCTTCTCGATCCACTTTGCCACCGGCCCGTCGGGGGTGGTGGATTCCATGATTTCGAACCCCACCTCGCCGATCCAGTAACGGGCCACACGGATCTTTTCAGGCTCATCCACATAAGGATCGTCCGGCTGCGCCTTTCCCAGCACCGGTTCCCAGACTTTCCGGGCAGCTTCGAGATCTTTTACCGCGATACAGATATGATCCACTTTGTTTGCTTTCATCCTCATCTCCATTCTCCGGATCAACCGGAAGGTCATTCGGGTTGAAACCAATTCTCTATTCTTTGGAATTATATACTAATCTGAACAGAGAAACAATCGGGTCCCCGCCCTCTGGTGGGTCACATAGATTGAAACTCTAAGTTGACCGGCATTGATATTTTGTTTATTCAGATATTGCAGCCAAACCCAAACGGAGTCTGATATGTTCAAATTCATTCATGCGGCGGATATTCATTTAGACAGCCCCCTGCGGGGCCTTGCCCGGTATGAGGGAGCTCCCGTGGAACGGATTCGGGGTGCCACACGGCAAGCCTTGGAGAGACTTGTACAGACCGCAATCGATGAAGAGGTTGCCTTCGTAATGGTGGCGGGTGATGTGTTTGACGGAGACTGGCGGGATTATAACACAGGACTGTACTTTGCCGGTCAGATGTCCCGGCTTAGAGAGCAAAACATTCGCGTCTTTCTGATTGCCGGCAATCATGATGCCGGGAGCACCATCACACGGCATCTCCGCATGCCGGAAAATGTTCATCGATTTCCCACAGGCCGCCCCGGCACCGTCATCATGGAGGAGATCCGGACGGCTGTACACGGCCGGGGATTCCCACGGCCGGATGTGACGGAAAATATTGCCAGAGACTACCCAAAAGCCAGGCAGGGTTACTACAATATCGGAATTCTCCACACCTGCTGTGACGGCAGGGTGGGCCATGAACGTTACGCCCCATGCAAGGTTGGTGACCTGGTCTTGAAAAACTATGACTACTGGGCTCTGGGCCATGTCCACACACGAGAAATTCTCCATGAATCACCCTGGATCCTGTTTCCGGGAAATATCCAGGGCCGTCACATCCGGGAGACCGGCGCTAAGGGATGTACCATTGTACAGGTCGGAGATAACGGCTCCACAAGCACCGAGCATAAAGACCTCGACGTGATCCGATGGACCCACCTTGTAATCGATGCCACCGGAACAGATACCGGCGAAGGGGTAATGAGGGTTGTCCGGGCCGGCCTGGAAGCAGAACTGGATCAAATCGGAAGGAGAATGCTGGCGGTCCGCATTGACATCATCGGCTCTTGCCCGGCTCATGGCGATCTTACGCGGCATCGGGAAAAGTGGATCAACCAGATCCGGGCCGACGCAACCGATCTCAGTCACGGGGAAATCTGGGTGGAAAAAATCGGTGTCCGCACGTCCGGACCCATGGAGATGGAAAGGCTCGAAGCCGGCGACAGCCCGGTAGGACACCTGTTGCGGTTTCTGGATAAGATCGAATCAGATCCGGAAAGCCTCAGGGGACTCACCGGGGAACTGGCAGCCTTAAGCGAAAAGCTGCCCGCCGAATTCCGATATGGAGACTCCGCCATGGACCTGGAAGATCCTCAATGGATAGAAAAAATCATGCCGGACATCAGGGAGATGCTGGTATCTCGGTTGATGACAATTGGAAATAACAGATGAGGTTTTTAACTTTTGAACTGATCGCCTACGGACCCTTCACCGGAACTCTCCTCGACCTTTCGGGCGGTGAGGAGGGGATCCACCTGATTTACGGTGCAAACGAAGCCGGTAAGAGTTCCGCCTTGCGCGCGCTGACGAATCTTCTCTACGGAATCCCGCCGCGGTCCTCCGACAACTTTCTCCACAGTCACCAGGATCTTCGCATCGGCGGTAAAATTCGACGTTCAAATGGGGACAATCTGCATTTTGTCCGGCGGAAGGGGAATAAAAATACTTGTCTATCGTCATCCGGCGCGCCCTTGCCCGACAATACTCTTTCTCCTTTCCTCGGGGATGTGACCAGGGACCTGTTCCGCATGATCTACGGCATGGATCATTCCCGGCTTGTCGAGGGCGGCAAGGAACTGGCAACCGCCAAGGGAGATATCGGCACCAGTCTTTTTTCAGCCGGCATGGGGATCGCCGGAATGAAAGGGGTCATGATGTCCCTCGATCACGAGGCCGGTGAGCTGTTCAAACCAATGGCCAGAAAAAAACCAAAGGTCACCCGCCTGATAAGCCACTTTCATGAGGTAACGAAGCAATGCCGTCAAAAGAGCCTTTCCGCCAACAGCTGGGTAGTGCACGATCGTCAGCTGAAGCGGACGGCGCAAGGCAAAGAGGAGGTAGAACGAAAACTTCGCGAACTCAGAACCGAATGCCACCGGTTGGAGCGAATCCAAAAAGCGATTCCCATCATCGCCCGCCTGGGAGGACTCCGAAAGGAATTGAGGCAAATGGGAGATGTGATGTTGCTCCCGGAGGATTTCCCGGATCAGCGTCGGAGCATTCAGGAAGCTTTGGGTCGTTCGGAATCCACACTGGCACGTCTGGAAAATAACCTTAAAACCGCAACCGAAAGCATCTCAATAATTTCACCGGCGGCGTCGCTAATATTATATCAAGAGGATATCAACCAGCTTTTTCTGCATTCCGGGAGTCACAAAAAGGCATTAATGGATCTTCCCAGAAGAAAAGCGGATCTTCATCGTTTTAATGATGAGGCCAAAGCCGTGTTAAAACGACTGGGAGTGGCCTACTCGCTGGAGGATGCCGAGACCTTTCGCCTTGGAGACGCTCAGATCGCCAGAATCCGGAAACTCGGCAGGGAACTGGATCCCATGACCGAAAGAATTCAAGCATCCAAAAAAACAATATCGGAAATCGAACGTGAGGTGGAGAGTGCAAAGCAGAAGCGGTCGGACCTGGCCGGAGACCGCGATACGGGGAGGTTGGAAAAAGCTTGGAACAATGCCGTGAAACAGGGAGATCTCGAGGGACGATGTAAGAATGCAAAGATCGATCTCGCATCACGGCACCGCGAGGCAGGTATCAGCCTGGCCGGGCTCGGTTTGTGGCAGGGATCACTGGAAGAACTGGTGTCTTTGCCCGTACCCACCGGTGAAACCCTCAGCCGATTTGACAATGAATTCACGAAGATCACGGCGCGCGTCGAGCGTATCGAGGAAGATATTTTTCGGCAGAAAGAGCAGATGACGGCACTGGACCGGGAGGCCGAGGAGATGCAGGCGGTTGGGGCCATACCCACAGAAGCGGAACTTTCTGCGGCACGCGGACACAGGGACAAAGGATGGCAGTTGATCCTCAATGCCTGGCTCGAAAACCGGCTCGATACGGAAAAACGACGTGCCTTTCTGACGGACGCAGGGCCCCGTCATGGGGACAGGGACCTTGCGGAAGCATATGCTGTTAGCGTTGAAAACGCCGACCAGATCAGTGACCGGCTGAGAAATGAGTCGGATCGCGTGGCCAAACTGGCTACCTGTATGGCTCGGAGAGGGGAGTGTGAACGGAAAGAGGCGCTATTGGCGACTGACCTGGCCACCGTCCTGGATTCGAAAAACCGGTTGAAAGAGGAATGGTCGGCGCTCTGGGCGAAGCTCCACATCACCCCCTTGAAGCCCAGGGATATGGAAGCCTGGCTGTTAAAACACCAGAACCTCATGAAAATGGCGGCAGACCTTCGTGACAAAGAAGCAGAAATCGATCAGATAACGGATTTGATAGCCCAGCATCGTTCAGAGTTGAACACCGCCCTCGGAGAGCTGGGCCATTTACCGGATGTCACCGGAGAAAACCTGGTAAATCTGATGCATCGTACCGAGACCGTAATAAAAGGTGTCGTAGAGCGCCGTCGTGAACATGAAACCCTGACGGCCGCCATCATGAAACTAGAGCGTCAGCAACGGCAGGTGGAAACCGACTGCCAGCAGGCGGAGCAATCCCTGAAAAACTGGCGTCAACAGTGGGCTTTGGCCATCGGCCCTCTTGGACTCGATGCCCAATCGCTCCCTGAAGAGGTGGACGCGGTTCTGGATCGTACCCAGCAACTGTTTGACCGTCTCGACAAGGCACAGGAGATGCGGGGAAGGATCCGGGCCATTGAGGCGGATGCCAAAAAATTTGTCGAAGAGGTCGAGAAGCTGTGTAATAAGCTCTCTTCCGATCTGAATGATCAACAACCCGAGGATGCGGTGGCCCATCTCCATGAGCGGCTCAAAAAGGCACTGGCGGATGACGCACGCCGGGAAGAGTTGGAAAAGCAGAAAGATTCCCTCAGGCATGTCATCCAAAAAGAGCGGGCCATCATCGATGAAGCTACCGCCCGGATGAAAAATTTGCGCCAGATCGCCGGCAACGCACCGCTGGACGCGCTTCCACAGATGGAGCGGAAATCTGTGGCCGCCCTTGAAAAACAGATTAAAATCGAGGAACTCACCGAAGAACTGGCGGCTTACAGCGCGGGAACCGATATAACCGAATTTGTCGAATCAGTGGAGAGTGTCGATTTCGATTCACTTCCTGCTGAAATTGAGGATCTGAATGCCGGGATAAAAACGCTTGAGGCGGAACGTTCGGAGCTGGATCAAGCCATCGGTTCTGAAAGGGCGGTGCTGAAATTGATGGATGGTGGCGCCGATGCATCCGAACTGGCGGAGCAATCCCAGTCCATCCTGGCCGAAATGGGGGAAGCCGTCGGGCAATACGCCCGGATTCAGCTTGCATCCACTATCCTTCGCATGGAGATCGAACGATACCGGGAAGCCAACCAGGGGCCGATCCTGCGTCGTGCGGGAGAGATCTTCAGACAGCTAACCTTGGAATCTTTTACCGGTTTGCGGCCTGAATACGATGAAAAAGACCAGCCGGTACTTACCGGCATTCGGACGTCGAAGGAAAAGGTCCGAATAGAAGCGATGAGCGACGGCACACGGGATCAGCTCTATCTGGCGCTCCGGCTTGCCGGTATCGAACAACGGCTGTTGACGGACGAACCCGTTCCCCTCATTCTGGATGACATCCTGGTCAATTTCGACAACGAGAGATCCCGGGCCACCCTGGCGGTCCTTTCTGAGTTTTCCAAGAGAAACCAGGTGATATTCTTCACCCACCATCGGCACCTGGTGGAACTGGCGAAGGCAACCGTTGACAGGGATCTGCTGTTTTCCCATTCGCTGGAGTAAAGAAGCCCTACCCGGATTTCAATCATTTCTTAAACACCGGTTTTCTCTTTTCTAAAAATGCGGATATTCCTTCCCTTGCGGCTTCGGTGCAGGCGATCTCGCCGAAGCCTTTATATCCGCTTTCAAGAGCGGCATCCAGCGTTTCCGCAGCCGCACCGGCTTTTATCGTCCGGATAGCGATGTTCACCGATTCGGCGCTCAGGTTGGAATCGACCAAAGTTTTGGAATCCGGCATTACGGGCTCTGGAATATCCACCGGCCCCTCGGTGATCCGCGGTAGCTGTCCCTGCATCACTCGCACCATGGCCGCTGCCTGGAGAATGAGCAGTTCGTAGTTATCCGCCATTTTATCGACGATACCGATATCCACTGCATCGGCGGCACTTAACGGTTTGCCGAGGAGAATCATTTCGTTGAAATCGTGCGCTCCCTGGGGCCACCGGCGGTAGGGTACGGTGCAACCGCCGATTCCCGGCAGTAATCCCATCGAGATTTCCGGAAACTGCAGGAGGGCATCCTCAAGGGCTACGATACTATGACATCGTATGGCCAATTCCAACCCTCCGCCAAGGGCCGGCCCGTTTAAAGCCACCACCACCGGCTTGTTCATCTGATCCATGAAACACTGCAACCGTGCACACGTTCTGGCATATCGGGCGGATGCGTCAGGATCCCCCAATATCCCGGGGAGCTTGCCGATGTCGGCACC
>CAZWAE010000015.1:9257-13523 GCA_964631805.1 uncultured Desulfobacteraceae bacterium
CCCAACAAACGGTCCCGAATTTTCTGCCGAACCTCTTCCGGAACATCCACCGGCGATCCCGGCCTGTGGGTTTTCCATCGATCAACAAAGTTCAAACAGTGGGCGGGTTTGTAGTGGTCGCCCTCCTCCATCTGGAGTGTATTGGCCTCCACGATAATAGGATTACCGTTGGTCATGTTTAGCACGAAAAAAGGACCGGCAAAGACAAACCCTTCGGCAACCCTGTCGATCTGGCTGGCCGTTGCATCCGAAAGAAGCATGGCGGCCTCGTTGCACCAGTTGCCAAAGATGCGGTCCAGCATGAAGCAGATGGCGTTGTCAGTGATGACAGGGACCTTCCCCGTAGCGGCGAAAAACCAAAACAGATACTCCACTGTCGCCGGGTCGGCTTTCTCCCACCCCACCACCTCCACCGGCAGGCTTCGCCAGGCCGGTGCGAAAAAATGGGTGACGGCGGTGCGACCCGGGTGCTGCATCCGGTTGAAAATTCGATCGGCGGGGATGGAACTGGTGTTAGATGTGATGATGGTATCGGTGGATACCAGGCCTTCCACCTGTTCGAATATTTTCTGTTTCAGTGGAATGTTTTCCGTGGCCGCCTCGATGACAAGGTCGCAATCTGAAATCCGGCTGTAGTCGGAAGTATACACAATACTCCGCCCCACCGACTCCCCATGGTCCGGCGTCATTTTTTTCCGGTCGATCTCCTTTTGGATGTATCCTTTGATGCGGACTTCTGCCGCTTTTAAAGGATTTTCCACCACATCCACCAGATATAGGGTCGTTTCCGGAATGGCACTTTTCAGATAATATCCGATATCGGGGCCGATGGTTCCCGCACCGATAATGGCAACCTCTTTCGGCAGGGGGCGATCCGGTTTGAAGAGCAAAGGATTAACAGACCTCCCGTATAATTGTCTTTCAGCTGTCATGGGTCTCCTCCCCTTCCAATCTTGTTTTCACAAATCCTAGCAGACAAACACCTTGACCGGTACCTGGCTGATGAGCCGATGTCCGTTATCGGTGACCACAAAAACACTTTCAACCCCAGCGGCGAATTTGCCCTCAAAAACCATCTTGGGCTCCAGCGCAAAGGTCATGCCCGGTTCCAGGCGATCATTTCTCCCCCTGGCGATGAAAGGCCCTTCAACCAGTTCAAGCCCGATCCCATGTCCGACAAAAGACACCTTTTTCCCAGGAGGCCCGAGATAGGATTCGGAAAGCCCCAACCGTTCAGCGACGATCTCCGAATGCCGGAACAACTCATCTGCGGTCACACCCGGCTTGACCCGTTCCAGTGTTTCATTATGAATCTCAATTGCCCCTTCACAGACACGCATCACATCCGGCGGCATTTTTCCCATGGAGAACATTCGGGTCACATCCATGTGGTATCCGTTCATTTCGAAAGCAAAATCGATCATGATCGGCTCATTGGTTTTCAGGCGCCTTGGCCCGGCGCCGCACGGAAAGGCCGCCGATGTCCCCGCCCCGCTGGAGGGAGAATCCAGCAAACCCAGCCGTCCGCCGTTTGTGCCGCTCAGGATATGCCAGGGATAGCCCTCTGTATGGATATCCCGGACCTTTACGGATGCAGCGGGGCTCATTTCTCCGGCAAAAGATTCCATCATGCCGGCAAAAACCATCTCGGAAAGCCCCGGACGGATGACCGATGATGCGTATTCAAACATCTCCCTGAACAGCCGGCCGGTCTTTTCCATCTGGGAGACCTCCCAGTCCGACTTTACGGCCCTGGCGTTCCTGATACAGTCGGACCCGTCAAGACACGTCGATGACGCGAACAGGTTGCGGTACATTTCAAGCCGGTTGACGGGAATCACATCGAATTCAAAACCGATTCTTGATGGCATGTGCCCGTAAATTTCAAAGATTATGCCGGGAATTTCATCGACGGACCGGATCGGCACGGATCTAAGTTCCGGAGAATCATTGGCAGTGGCGCCGTAGGGCACAAACACAAACATCAGCGCCTCCCCCTTCGAAGGAATGTAATAGATCCCCTCCAGGGTGGTGCCCGTAAAATAAAAACGATCCACGTGCTGAACGATGAATAGACCGTCGAAGCCAGCGTCCTGGAGTGCCGTCTGGATCTTTGAGTTCCGCCGCCCGATCTCGATATCCGGGACTTTGAAATCTGGTCTCACCTGATTTGCCCGGTCCGGTTTTTATGGATTGATGGGAATAATCCTGCTTGTCTAGCAGGCACTATCTCATGGACAGCCGTTTGGCAATGATAATTTCTCCTTTTCCGAGGCATGGTGCCTTGCGCCGGCCGGCAAATATAGGTCGGGGATGAATCGGGGGTCAGGTAACGTTTTGACCACTGATCCGCACCGTTCGTTCAGCTTTTTGAATCATTTTCCAAATTGGTCCTTGAACTTTTCATCATATCAGTTATAAATGACTGTGTTTGATTGCTTTTCATTTACCCGGCATATCCGCCCCCCGAAGTTTAGGAAATGGGGCGTCTCTTTTTTAGGTGTTTAACCGGCAACCCGTTATCAACGCCTTGATAAGCGGACTGCAACCAACCGCAGGCTTGATCAACCACTTCACAAAGAGAAAAGGAGGCAACATGGAGGTCAAAAAAATTGTGCTACCCGAGTCGGAATTGCCGCGTCAATGGTACAATATCGCAGCCGATATGCCCACGCCGATGGAACCCCCGCTACACCCCGGGACAGGCCAGCCAGTGGGACCGGATGATCTGGCTCCCATTTTCCCCATGCCGCTGATTCTCCAGGAGGTGAGCCAGGAAAGGTTTATCGATATCCCGGATGAGGTGCTGGAAAAATACCTCATCTGGAGACCGACCCCCCTTTACCGGGCCTATGCCCTTGAAAAAGCCCTGGACACACCGGCAAGAATCTATTTCAAAAACGAAGGGGTCAGCCCGGCGGGAAGCCACAAGCCCAATACCGCCATTGCCCAGGCATACTACAACAAAATCTCAGGGACCAAGCGAATTACCACCGAAACCGGTGCCGGCCAGTGGGGCAGCGCCCTCTCCTTCTGCTGCTCCCTGTTCGGTCTGGAATGTAAGGTTTACATGGTAAAGGTGAGCTACCAGCAAAAACCTTACCGCCGCATGATGATGGAAACATGGGGTGGCGCCTGCGTCGCCAGCCCCAGCACGGAGACCAATGCCGGAAGGACGATTCTGGAACAGAATCCGGATTCGCCGGGAAGCCTGGGTATTGCCATCAGCGAAGCGGTGGAGGCCGCGGTCCAGGATGAAGAGACCAAGTATTCTCTGGGAAGCGTTTTAAATCACGTCATGCTGCACCAGACGGTCGTTGGATTGGAAGCCCAGAAACAGATGGCCATCGCCGGAGACTATCCGGACATCGTCATCGGTTGTGCCGGGGGCGGCAGCAATTTTGCCGGCCTATCCCTGCCGTTTGTCCGTGACAAGATCAATGGTAAGGAGATCGAGATCATCGGGGTGGAGCCGACATCCTGCCCCACCATGACCCAGGGGCCCTTTGCCTACGATTTTGGCGATACGGTGCAGATGACCCCGCTGCTGCCCATGCACACCCTGGGCCACACCTTCGTTCCCGAGGGGATCCATGCCGGCGGTCTTCGGTATCACGGTATGGCACCCGTCATCAGCCAGCTGCTCATGAGCAACCTGATACGGGCGGAGGCGATTCCCCAGCTCGAAACCTTCAAGGCCGGCATCAATTTTGCCAGAACCGAAGGCTTCATCAGCGCGCCGGAAACCGACCATGCGGTCGCAATGGCGATCCGGGAAGCGCTCAAGGCAAAAGAGGAGGGGAAGGAAAAGGTGATCCTCTTCAACTGGAGCGGCCACGGACTCGTGGACATGGCCGCTTACGAGGCATACCTGAGCGGGAAGCTTGCCGATCATGAACTGGCCAAGGAGGAGATCGATCGCGCCCTTGCCGACATCGCACCGCTTCCCAAACCGCAGCAGTACACCGGATAATCCATCATTAATTTCTTTTTTCTGCCGGCGGCCACGGCCGCCGGCAGAGATTCAACATAAAGCTGGAAATCGTGGGTGCCCATGACAAGCAAGAAAAATCCTCCCAAAGAAGATATTAAAATCCGATGTCCCCGGCTGGGTCATCAGATCCATTTCGGTTACTGCCGTATCGAAAATCAGGGGCTGCCCTGCTTTAAAACCCTTGATTGCTGGTACCCGCATTTCGAGGTGATGGAACACCTGCGAGATGAGCTATCCGCCGAAGAATGGGAAAAGGTATTCGGCAAGCCCGG
>CAZWAE010000015.1:13623-32479 GCA_964631805.1 uncultured Desulfobacteraceae bacterium
ACCTGCGAGATGAGCTATCCGCCGAAGAATGGGAAAAGGTATTCGGCAAGCCCGGAAAACCCAAAATGTTGTCGCTCCTGGAACTCATCGAGCAGGCCAAGAAGGCGAAACGTCAAAAAGCGTCCTAATCCGGAGACGCGCAACATAATTGGAAACCCGCCATATCGAACAGGGTATCCGATAATGATCCGGTGTTGTTGACATACAGGTCGATTTCTCCTATTCTGATCCACACGACAGCTCACTCCCGTCTCAATCTATCTACGCCACTGTAAAACCCGGGGTTCACACCGTTCTTGAGCGCGATTCTTTCCGATTGTCTTGATCGATAGACCCAAAGATCAACCACAACCAGGGAAAGGAGGGCCGCCGCCATGAGAATTAAACTCAACAGCATTCTCTGCACCACCGATTTTTCAGCTTTTTCCAATGAGACCATCCCTTACGGTGTTGCCATGGCCAAAGAGTTCGGTTCAAAACTCTATGTTGGCCATGTCATCGAGATGCATACATCCGGTCTGTACGGGGAAGCACAATTCGACCCTATGGAACTGAAAGACCGGCACACCGATTTCATCGAAGACCAGTGCACCCGGTTGATGGGCGGTCGGGAGGTCGAATGGACCCCTCTTATCGGTACCGGCCATCCGCCGGATGAAATCAGACGGATGGCGGAAAACCATAAGGTCGGCCTTGTCATCACCGCGACCCATGGTCGTTCCGGCATCAAACGGTTTATTCTCGGATCGGTGACCGAGCGTCTGATGCGAACACTTTCCTGCCCCCTTCTGGTGGTTGTCTCCCGCAGGGAAAAATCAACGGCCGACCCTGAGAGGAGATTCCGAATGGATCGCATCATGGTGGGATGTGATTTTTCATCCGACTCCAGCCTTGCCTTCCAGCATGCATTGAGCTTTGCGCAGGAATTTCAATCCGCCCTTCACCTGGTTCACGTGGTGGATCCCTCCTCGGACCATCGGGCAAAGGGCGGATCAGGCACCCCAAAGCCATCCGGCAGTGTGTCGGATGATGAAGGGATCAGGGATAGGCTTATGGCAATGGTGCCCGAAGAGGCGACGAACTGGTGCACACCGGTGACAACCGTCCTTTCGGGACGACCCGATATCGAACTGGCCCGTTATGCCAGGTTGTATGATATGGATATGATTTTTTTAGGCATCCGTGGTCATGGCCTGATCGAAACCTATCTGGTGGGTTCCACCACCGAGCGCATCGTCCGCCAATTGCCATGCCCGGTTCTCGCGGCGAGGCCCGTGGCGGCATCTGAGACGACCTATGGGCGAAAACGGAAAACAAAAACCCGGAAAATATCAGGATTGGAAGGTAATTTTGGTCTTTTTTCCGCGGAAGGGAAACAGGCATCGGTCCTGATCCGACTGAAAAGCCGCTTCATGGAGCAGGCAACGGACCTTGCCGCCCGGGATTCGTTCCTGACATATCTGGACCGGGTTTCTGACGACGGCACGGTCAAGACGGTTACCATCGTCGGATCTCCCGATAAGATCGGCAAGGAGGAATACTTCCATTTTTATGACCGTTTTTTGAAGGCTGAAAAGGACTTGCTGACCATTCACCGGTTGTTCAACGTCATCGATCAGATCCTCCTGGCCCTCGTGAATTTGAATAAAATCATCATTCATGCCGACAGCGGAGCGATCCTGCCTTTATATTTCAACTTGAGCCTGGCCTGCGACTATCGCATCGTGGCCGACAACACGGTTTTCCAAAATCCCTGTCTGGAAATGGGTATGATCCCCAAGGGCGGCGGTCCCTTTTTTCTTTCCAGAATGATGGGCATTGGAAAGGCATACGAAATACTGCTGGCAGACGAGGATATCGCGGCAGACCAAGCCCTTGAAATGGGCATCGTGGATCAAGTCGTCCCGGAAAATAAGCTGTTGTCCGCTGCATTCCGCGTCTCCGAAAAATTCAAGAGAAAACCCGGCGCATCGTTAAAGGGGATCAAGAGGTTGCTGAACCATTCGAGAAAGGGATTAAAACGCTATCTGGAGCTTGAGAATCAGGAACTGCTGAGCATTGTCAGCGCCTCGCACCACTCCTTGGGCCATTAAATCAAAAAGCAGCATCAGGCGGCCGGGTTTGGTTACATGGCGGTTCTTTCGTTGCGATCCAGCAACTTCCTGACGGCATTTGCCAGTTCACCCCTGACAATGGGTTTCATGAGCACCTTGTCCGCGGCAACAGATGGAGTGCGGCCATTGGTGATCTTCTCACTGAAACCGGTACACAAAATGATGGGTATCTCAGGGCGGATCTGCTTCACTTCGGTAGCTAGCTTGTCCCCTGTCAGATGGGGCATCATCATATCCGTAATGACCAGATCAAATAGATCTGGCGCATTGCGGAATGCTTCCAGGGCATCCGTGCTGCGGTTGAATGAGGTCACCCGATAGCCCAGGCGATCCAACATCAAATGCACCATCCTGGCAATGGGCTCTTCATCATCCACCAGTAACACCCGTTCATTGCCGAATTGCAGATCGGCTTTTCGGATATCGATATCGATTTCCTTTCCCGAAGCGATTCGGGGGATATACACCGCGAACGATGTCCCCTTCCCCGGATCACACTTAGGGATGACCTCACCCTTATAACTCTTCACAATGCCATGTACGACGGAAAGTCCCAGGCCCGTACCCTTGTGGATCTCTTTGGTAGTGAAATAGGGGTCAAAGATTCTCTCCATCGTGGCCGGGTCCATGCCTCCGCCGGTATCGGCTATGGTCAGACAAACATAGGCTCCCGGCAGGAGCTTTGGGTCGGGAAGGTGGTCCGGGGTATAGTCCACATTTTTAAGCCCGACCGTCAGGGTCCCGCCGGTTTCCTCCATGGCATGAAATGCATTGGTCACAAGATTCATAGCGACCTGGTGAATGCTGGTGGGATCCGCCATTACCAGTCCGCAATCTTTTTGGATTTCCCGCACGATGGTGATGTTTGAGGGGATAGTGGATCTGATGAGTTTCAGCATCTCATTTAAAACGAACTGAATACCGATGGGCTTTAATTCCTGATCCGCTTGTCTGCTGAATGCAAGGATCTGCTTCACCAATTCGCTGGCGCGGAGTGCTCCGGTGATGATTTCGTTTATCTGCTCTTCCAGAGGACTGCCATCCGGAACATCATCCCGCATCATCTCTGCATAACCGATAACCGGGAAAAGGATATTGTTAAAATCGTGGGCGATTCCGCCGGCCAAGGCACCGATCGCCTCCATCTTCTGCGCCTGCCGGAGCTGGTCTTCCAGTTTGGTTTTTTCAGCTTCCGCCAGTTTTCTGTCCGAAATGTCCCGGGTGATGCTGACATAGGCATCATCCCCGCGCGCTGCCCCTCCAATCAATGAGATACCGATCTCAACCGGTAGGGGCATCCCGTCTTTTCGTTGGAGCTCCCACTCGCCGCGCCACTGGCCATCCCGGTTGACGGCAGGAAAAAATTTCTTTTCCAGTTCCGTGAAAGAGGCCTCGTTTCGATGCAGGATCCGTGTAGATTTACTGATCACCTCATCTCCGGTGTAACCGAAAAGGGTTTGGAATGCCCGGTTGACAGAGGTGATCTCTTGCTCGTTGTCCAGGGAAAAAATGGCATCGGTGGAACTGTCAAAAAGTGTCCTGAGGCGATCCTCGCTTTTTCGAAGGGCATTCTCGGTCTCCTTGCGTATGGAAACGTTTTCCTCCAATTCCAGGACGGTATTTTGAAGCTCCCGGGTTCTTTTTTCGACCATCCGTTCCAAATCCTCGGAACGTTGTTCCAGCTGACGGCTGAATTCACGAAGGGATCGGGTCATCCCGATCAGGGCGTTACTCATCACGTCATCGTCGGAACGCGGCTTGATGTCGATGTGATAATGACCGTCTGCAAGGGTCCCGGCCATTTGAACGACCTCGCGGTTGTTTTCGGCCATTCGGTGGAACGCCTCCATCAGCTGGCCGATCTCATCCGTACGGTGCTCCTGGGGGAGATCCAAACCGTCGAGTTTTCCTTTTGAAAAAAGAACCATCGCCTGGGTTGTCCGGCTCAGGGGATGAACAATCGAACGAATAAGGGATATGCTGAAAAGGATCAAAACGGTCATGACAAAAAAAACCGAAACCGATTCACTCCATACCCCCATGGATTTTAGCCGGACAATCTCCTGTTGGGCCCGGTGGGTGATCTCGGATGCCGCTTCCTGTACCCTCAAGTTGATATCCTTTAGATCGGAAGATATCTTCTGACGTGTGGTCCATAACGAATAAAGTTCTTTTCGGAGTCGTATGATCTTTTCCTGCTTTTTGGCGATCTCCAGCCAAATCTTTCGGTCATCCCGATTAGCGGTGACCGCGGAATAGTTATCACACGCCCGTGAAACCAGTGCCAGTTTATGGGATAACGCAGCTTCCGCCTTCCGATATCGGTCCTCATTGGAAAAAAAAAGCAGATCATTGGTGTTCAATATCGCCGCCGAAGTAAAACCGATATACTCCTTTAAACTGTTACGAAAAGCCGTCCTGATCTCCGGCAGGTAGCGCCCATCGATGATCAACCGGGCCGCGTATCCGTCGATGGTATCTACCAGATTTTCAGAAAGACGATCGCTTTGTCTGAATAATTCGGTCATTTCTGTCTTGGTACCGAAAATGTCGAGGACCACCTCTTTAGCGTCGTTGAAAATACGTTCCTTTTCAGACAACATTGTCCCGATGTCGCCGAGAAGCTCGGCCATCCGGGGGGATGTGTTCTCCCTATCGGTATGGATCACCAATTTCATCAAATCCCTGTGGAGGATATCTATCCGGTTCAGGTATTCAACCTCCGTCCCCGCCAGAAACTGGGATTCCAGAAGCAGAACTCGACTCAGATTCAAGGCGATCTCTATCCCTCTTTCACTGGTGACATCAGCATCCTCGATCAAACCATCGAAATGCCAATCAAGTCCTTTCACGGCCAACAATGCAAGGGAGATCATCAGGATTAGCGAAGCGATTCGCATCCCGATGGTATCGAATTTTATCCGTTGGAATAGCATTGGCGGTTTGGGTAACCTGTCGTCAAATGATGAGAAATGGGGTTGGGTTTCCGGCGGTCATGTGCGACCCCGGCACACGACGGCCCGGGCAATTTAATCATTGTATTCTGCGATCAACCGGTCCACCTCCTCCTCTGATAATCCGTAAAGTCCGGTTCCGATCCACATCTGCATTCCCGGTACCCGCAAAATATACCCGGCCTTGAGTTCAGGCATTTTGGATCCGGCCCTGGGCCACCAATACTTGGCCCATCCCCGCCCCTTTTCGCTCTGACCGATCCTCTGGAGTTCTGCGTAGAAAGCATTGCCCTTGATATCACGAATATGGAGGAGGGTTTTCCCGATGAGCTTCTGGTTGAGATGAGCAATGACAAAACCCTCGAAACTGTTGACAAAAAGATACCATTGCCCATCCACCCAGGGCCCTTTGGAATCTGTCAAAATGGGAAAAGCCTTGTCTTCACCCAGTTCCGTAATCAGCACGGCACCGCGCTCAACATACTGCATCACCTCCTCCGGAGAGGTATTGAGGGGCGTCATAAGGCCCGCTCGATCAGCAAATGCATTCACGGAAATCGCAACAACGGATAAACAACAGATGAATATGCCAAAACCTTTTATCATACCAAGCCTCATAAACGGAATTTGTCTTTACCGGGACATTCTCGGTGGTGGGAAAACCCGAAGAAGAGGACATATTGTGAAAGCCTGGCTACAGTTTAACAAGGGAAAATGAATTTGCAATAAATAATTTGGCGGATAATGCCTAAGAATCTCTGGTGTAACGATGTGGCAGGCAGCCAAGAACCGGACATGAAGGGGAAAGGTTTATAAAAACCCGCTCCGGTCTCTCATAAAATCGCGATATATCCGGTAATGATCCGTCTCCTCGTAGGGGATGGAAGCCACGGGGGTTTGGTCAAAGCTGTAAATTACCGCCCCCGGGCATGCCAGGAGAATCGGGGAATGGGAAACGATAATGAACTGGACCTGGCCTTTCCGGCTCATGGTTTTGAGCAGGTGGAGCAGCTCAATCTGGCTTTTGGGTGACAAAGCGGTTTCCGGCTCATCCAGAAGGTGGAGTCCCCGGATGCGGTATCTGGAGGTGAAAAAGGACATCAGGGATTGGCCATGTGACTGGATCATCAGAGATTTTCCGCCAAAATAGTCCAGCATTCCGGGATCGTTGGCTGCCCACTCATCAAGGTAGAGGGCAAAATCGCGGTAGATTTCCGAATCAAAAAAGGAGCCGGGCACCGGACCGTCGGTCCAGTGCACGTCCATAAATTGGAACAACTTGTCTTCGTAAGGGTTTGAATCGAACCGCGTGCCCTCTTCATCCTTCCAGATATGAATGCGGCATTTTTTGGCGATCGCCTTGAGCAGGGTCGATTTTCCGGTGCCGTTTTCTCCCGCAAAGAAAGTGACGGGAGCGGTAAATTCCAGCTTGTCGGTATTATGAAACAGCGGCAGATTGAACGGGTAGCGGGACAGCGTCGGCCCTTTTTCCGGAAACAGTGAGATACTTTTCAGGTGCATTTTTTCACCAGCCGGGCCACGGATTCGATATGAAAGGTATGGGGGAACATATCCACCGGCTGCACTTCCCTTACATCGTAGTGGTCTTTGATCATAAAAAGATCTCTCGCCAGTGTGGCCGGGTTGCAGGAAACATAGATGATTTTATCCGGCGCCATATCGATCACCTGCCGGACCACGTCCTTGTGCATCCCTGCCCTGGGCGGATCGATGACGAGAACATCCGGGGATTGTTCTATCTTCTTCATGGATTCCCTGATATCCCCCGCAATGAAGCTGCAGTTGGTAATCCCGTTGCGCAGGCAGTTTTTCACTGCATCATCAATGGCACTTTCCACGATTTCAAGCCCCGTCACGTTACGGGCGGAATCAGCCAGGAAAAGGGATATGGTTCCGGTTCCGCTGTAAAGATCCACCACCGACTCCCCGCCGGTGAGTCCTGCGTATCGCTTTACCGTCTCGTAAAGCCGCTTTGCACCGCGGGTATTGGTCTGGAAAAAGGAGTTGGCCGATATTTCAAATTCCAGTTCTCCGATCTTATCCTTGAGACGGGTATCCCCGGCAATGGGAATCTCATACTCGCCGACGGCAACCCCGGCCTTTCGGGCCGTCACATTGTTGACCACTGACACGATACCGGGATACGCGGCCATCAATCGATGTGCCAGGGGGTCGATGGCCTCCCTGTCCTCTGCTGCCGTCACGATATTCACCAACCAGCGGTCGTGGGCGACCGAGTGCCGCAGCATCAGAAACCGCCAAAAGCCCTCATGGCTGCGCAGTCCGTAAATCGGAAGGGTAGAATCCTTAATGTAGGTCCGCACATCACCGAGGATGGCATTGCCAAGATCGGGTTGAAGCAGACAGCGCTCAATATCCAGGACCTTATGGTAGGTTCCCGGGACATGGAGCCCAAGGGCGCAGCCGATCTCCACCCCCTCTTTGCCCAACTCCTGGGGCAACAGCCACCTGCGGTCCGAACAGGAGAACTCCATTTTGTTCCGGTATCCGAATATAGGCTCCGACGGAAGGGTGGAATGGACTTTGACACCGTCGATCATTGCGATATGTTCAATGGATTCAGCCACCTGTCGGCTCTTGTAATCGATTTGCCGCTCATAATCCAGAAACTGCCATTTACACCCGCCGCATGTACCGCTGTAGCGGCAGGGCGGTTTTACCCTGTGGGGAGAAGGTTCAAGCAACCGGATGACCCTTGCTTCCGCGTGCCGTTTTTTTTTCCGGACGATCCGGACCACGGCCCGATCCAGGGGAACCGCCTGGTCTATAAACACAGCCAATCCATCGATACGAACCAAGCCTCTGCCGCCAAACGCAAGGTCCGAGACGGTCACTTCCACTTCCTGCCCTTTTTTTACCGCCATCTCTTTTCCTGTCTGCAAACGGGTCTCGCTCTGAAATGTAGTGCCCATCCACAAAAGGTCATTTTGCGCGATATCTGCGTTGGGCGCCATGATTTAACTCCTCGAAATAGCCAGCTATTCCTCCGGGTTAAATCTGACGCCCGCCTTGATCTCACACAAAAATCCTCATTTCTGGACGAACACTAGATTAACAACGGCCCCTTGTTTTTGAATCATTTAGATTTGATCTCGAATTGCACCGCCCCGACCTATCGGGAAGTTCTCCTTATACTACGAAAACATTTGAAATCAAGGGATTATTATGGTTTAATATCCAAAGGCAGATTGTCAATCCGTTCATTATTCATTTGTAAACCCACTCGATATGTATACCGCAATCCGTTGCTGGGCTAATTTTCAGGCGACGCAACCGATGACTGCCAATGGCGATGGCCCGACCGCCGACGATGGTCCAAGATGAACAAGGAGTTCCCATGCCCGACGAATCGACCCAAAAATTCTTGAAACGCGCCTACGTTAAAACCGTGATGCGAAGGATACTGGCGCTGATCACGATTACCGGTTTGACATACGGTTGTGTGGCAATGGTCTATGCAACCAAAACGATCTTTAAAGTCAAGAAAAACTACGCGGTGGTGCTGGAACGATTCGGTGGAAAGCGGGAAGCGGTGACCAATGTGGGCTGGCATTTCAGGCTGCCTTACTTCACACGCATCGAACAGGAGGTCACCCTCATGAACCAGCGTCTGTTCCTTGGCGGCGAGCCGGCGCCCATGCGGATCATCTCCAAGGAAAATGTCGCCCTCTGGACATCGGGAGTGCTGACATACCGCATCCGGAACCTGGATACATGGGCCATCGAAAATTTAGATCCCCTCAACATCCTGCAGGGCGATTACGACGGTATCGTCAAGGATATCCTCCAGGCGCAGGAGGTGGACAAGCTGGTCAGCGATCGGGAAAAGATTAAGGAGGAGATTTTCCGGGCCTTAAAATCCCGTCCTATCAATGAGGGGGGGCCGAATCTGGAGAAAAAATACGGTATCGAAGTGGTCAGTTTCGTGCTCAAGGAAACGCGGTTCGGAGACAAACTGGTGGAAGCCACGGAGGAGAAGAAGCGGCGTGAACTCATCGCCGAAGCGGAAAACTATGCAGCCGATCAGGAGGCCAGCCGAATTCACAAACTCTACGCCGAATATCTCCAAAGTATTCAAGCCCTCCAAAAAGCACTCGGCCGACCGGACGGATCCACCGATACGGCACTGTTGCAGTTTCTCGTTCAGCAAAAATGGGCGTCGGCATATGAAAAAAATCAGGCGGGCCAGAATACGGTGGTTCTCCAGAATACCCGGGGAACGCCGGCCCTGACGCTTCCCCTTCCGCCTCAGCCCCCCCCGGCGGCAGGTTTGGATTCAGGAGTCAACTAATGGCAAGGCGTCTTACCAAAGAAATCACCTATGTCCGCCTGTCCGAACAGCGGATTGCCGAAATACAGAATCTGGTGGCCTCATGGCCCTATGAAACCAAAGCGTTCATGAGGGCCCGCCTGAATCAATACAAACCGCCTTCCGACATGGTGAACACCCTCCTTGAATGGCTTCTGTCGCTGTTTGCGGAGGCTCCGGAGAAGCGTTTCAACATCCTTGAAGATCCGGATATTCTGACCGACTGGCAGCGGCGTTTCGAAATTTCGGGACAGACCAATCCCCAGGATGCCTGGAATAAAATATTGGAAAAAGAGGTATCCGCCAAGGATTACGACTATCTGTTATCTCTGCTTAACAACGACCTGACCGATGTCCACGTCCCCTGGGAATTGAGGATCTTGTTCGAAAAAATATACCGGGCCCATATCCGGAAGGAATACCTCTCGGACCCCACGATCCCCAAGGCGCCGATCCTCCTTGTGACAGGCACCAGCGGGAGCGGCAAGACTGTGACGGTCACCGAGGCCATCGGCAGTGTCATCTTTGACAACAAGGTACTGCCGGACGTAGACCTGGACCAGAAAAAGGAGGAAATCCTTTCCGGAGAACCTTTCTGGAAATCCATCGAGGAAATCGATCCCACCCTGGCCATGGAGATCGTTCGCCGAAAACGACTGAAATTTTACAAACGGCTTTCCAACACGCCGCTGATCCGGCGGATACTCAAAAAGCGGATCAGCCAGAACCTTTCCGAACTCGAAGAACAGGGACTGCCGGTGGATTACTCCATGGTCACGCCCAACGACTACCAGACCGCCCTTGCCGGCGAGCCGGGAAACTATTTCAAAAAAGCGTTGGGGGATCCCCGGAAAACATCCATTCGCCATATCGAAGAAGCCCACAGCGCTTTTGGCAAATCGGAGGGCAGTCAATCGGGTGTGGCGCGCCAGCAAAGAAGTCTCATCGACACATCCAATATTGTCATCGATGAAATCATCAGCGGAAGGCGTGACTGCCTGATGATCGCCACAACGGATCAGCCGGAACGGTTCGACAACGCCATCTACAGAAGAATTGTCGAAAAGGGAAAAGTCATCGACATCTCCGAATACTGGAAGAGCCCGGAAAATCTCAGTGAGGTGATCCGGCTCGAACTGATGCGGCTTGATATCCGTATCGGGGCGGACCCGGAAAACACCTGCCCCCCCAACTGCACCTGCATGGTCCCGGCGGAACTGGACAGGGCAGTCAAAAAAATCTATACCATATTTGATGAACGCTCCCTGAAGATCACTCCTGCATATGTACGCAAACTGGTTCACTCCATTTTTGAAATTAAAAAAAACTTTCTCTCCGATTTTCTGGATGACGCATTGCTGGTCCGCAATGCTTTCGAACTGGTGGCCAAGAACTCCTATGGAGATCTCTATCGAAAGGTGGTGTCCACCATGGACCGGAAGGTCCAATGGGAATCTTATGTCGGCAACGTAAAGGACATGTTTTCGGAGATGTCCAACAACTGCCTTTACTACGGTGTCAGCGAAGAAAAAGGGGTGGTGCTGAACGGACCGCCGGGCAGCGGGAAAACATTCCTGGTCAGGACGTGGCTCAGCGAGAATGCGGATGTGCATGATATTTCCACCAGTCCCAGCGCCCTGCAGGATCCGGCGAATCCGGTGGACGGCGCCGTGGACAACCTGGAAAAAGTCTACGATATTGCCAAGATGATCGCCCCCAGCGTCGTATTTTTCGACGAGGGTGATGCACTGGCACCCCGGAGAAGTCAATCCGGCGGCTCTCCCAGTGATAAGCTGACCAATAAATTTTTAAATCTTATCGACGGCGAAGTTCCTCTGAACAGGGTGTTTACCGTCCTGACCACAAACCGTCTGGATATACTGGACCCCGCGTTGATCCGTTCGAAACGGCTCAAGGTGTTGGAGGTATCGGGGCATCTCGGAAATAAAGAGATTGCCGATATTGTCGGTCAAACACTTGTGGGGATTCCGCTGGCCGCCGGTCTTGACACAAAGATGATCATGGACTCCGCCCATGGACTCTGCAACACGCCGGCAGATTATACCGCATTTGTGGAGAAAGCGAGGAGCCTTCGAAACACCGAATATGAGGTGCTCAGCAGATTGAGGAGACTGGCTGACAGTTCGAGACAGGAGCGGGCGACCTTTGCAAAATCCAATTTCAAAACCATGATGGGAATCCTGGAGGCGATTAACGTCCCCAAGAAAACCAGAAACGAGATCAAAGAGAACCATTCGAAATTCATCGAACACTACGATGATATTCTGGAGCTGGCCGAAAATATAAAGGATATTTCTCAGTATCCCCTGATGCCGTCTCACCTGGCCTCCGCGCGCCAGTCCATATCCCAGAGCCCCACCAAAAAGGGCAAGGTTCAGCTGGATGAATTCCTTGAGGCGGAACTGAGTCAGGAACCCCAGGTCGGTTTTATTATCGGGGTCGGTGCAAATGATATATCCGGCGTCCTGCTCCCCATTGCCACCAGCCTCACCTACAGCCTCTCCAGCGAAAAGGTGCTGGTAACCGGTGCTGTCTCCTCCAATGCTCCTGCCGCGGCGGAAATGGACATGGCCGTCAAGATGACCCAGCAGTCCGCCCAGGAAGCACTGACCATGGTGAAAAACTACTTGCAGGAGCTGAATTCAAAAATCAGCATGGCAAGCCTTCTGGGAGAATTTCTGGAACAGTATACCATCCACCACCAGCTGCTGTCGGCGTCATACAACGTGGGAGGACCTTCGGCCGGCTACGCCCTGGCGCTCAACACTCTGTCCACCCTGCTGCAGATCCCGATATTCAACGATTTCGGCATCACCGGCGCGCCTTGGACAAAGGGTGTTAAGAAAGGAGAGGTGGGTGGGTCGGTCATCATCGGTGGCCATAAAAAGAAAACCGAAAAGGTGCTGACGCATTTGAGGCGGATGTTTATGCCGCTGCCCAATTACAAGGACCTGGAACTGGAGTTCCTGGCCGGTTATTGGGCCAAAGACAAAGATGCCCTGGGTGTCACCCATTTCGGTGACCTGGTTCCCGAACTGGTCTGGCTGGGACCCGACCATGAAAGCCTGGTCCAGAATTTAATCTCCTCCCGGATCGAATATAAACTCAATAAATACCGCGGCAAAACCGTTCAGACCGACATTAAAGAAACCATTTTAAGAACCCGGGCGGAATTGAAAAACCGGGTAGAAAAAGAGCTGGTCCGGCGACTTATGGCCATCAGGTCTCATTTGCGGGATCCCATGCGGGACCCCCACATCTCCATGGAGGAGATTTTTCTTCCGAAAAAGGAGAGAATGCCTGGGGTGGTGGGACCGATCAAACGCTTTTTCAAGCGGCAGCAGGAACGATTCATGCATTGATAATCGGGCGGCCAAGAGATTAAGAATAGAAACTGAAATCACAAATTTAAAATTCTGCCCGGAAAGTGTGTATGGCAGAAATCAGTAAATTTTCGTTGCCTACAGAGAGACTCTCCCCGTGGTTCAGGGTAAAGGTTATTTTCTCTTTTTTCGGTGAGGCTTCCACAGCATTTTTAAACAGATTGGACAACATTGATAATGCCGTTTAGTGGAGATTTGAGATCATGTCGTGTGATCCGGTCGACATCTTCACGTAATTTTGCATTCTCTTTTAGAATTTCATTCTGCTTTTCCAGTTCGTCACGGGCGTTCTTCAATTCCAAGTGGGTTTCTACCCTGGCTCTGAGTATCGGAGGACTGACAGGTTTAGTAATAGAACTTTTCCTCTCCGTCACGCTTCCGATTCAGAAAGAGATTTGCGTTCATCCTCATGATCGGCATATTTCAAAGCAATTTTACGAAATATTTCACGGTTCTCAGCAAAAGCTGTTAGAATGTCGGGATCGAAGTGCTCAGGCATGACCCGCCCATCCCCAACCGTGATAATTTCCACAGCTTGGGAATGCGAAAACGGGGGTTTGTAAACCCGTTTGCTGATTAGCGCGTCGTAAACATCAAACACAGCCATGAGCCTTCCGGCCAAAGGGATCTCCTCACCTTTCAAACCTTTGGGATAGCCGGATCCATCCCATCTTTCGTGATGCGTATAAGCGACTTCTTTGCCTACCTGCAAAAAGGATGAAAAATTATCCGTGTTCAACGCTTTTTCAGCACGCGCCAAGGCATCCCCGCCGTAGATGGTGTGCTTTTTCATCGCCTCGAATTCCGTTTCGGTCAGAGGGGCGGGTTTGAGCAGAATACTGTCCGGGACACCAACCTTACCGATATCGTGCAGGGGGGTCGATTTGAACAGGAAGTCGATCATTTCTTCATCGAGAAATTTGCGGAACCTCGGGTGCACCGCCAGAAGTTCCGCCAACGCCCGTACGTAGTACTTGGTGCGCATGATGTGCCCGCCGGTCTCATTGTCGCGGTATTCAGCCAGAACGGCCAAACCCGAAATCGTCACATCCTGCGTATGGGCGAGTTCTCGGGTACGTTCCCTGACTTTCCGTTCCAGTACGCGATTCTGGTCATAAAGGGCCAGATGCGTTTGTACACGGGCTTTGACCAATGGTGGACTCACTGGTTTGGTGATATAGTCGACACAGCCCGCTTCAAATCCTTTGGCTTCATCGGCGACTTCACCCTTGGCGGTGACGAAGATAACAGGGATCTTTTTTGTATCCGCATGAGCCTTCAATTGACGGCACACTTCGTAACCGTCAATTCCCGGCATCATAATGTCCAGTAAAATCAAATCAGGCGTCGTCTTGCCCGTGACGATTTTTAGGGCTCTTTCACCATTTAAAGCGACTTTGATTTTGTAATCATGTCTTAAAATGCCATCGAGGACATCGATGTTCTCAGGGGTGTCATCAACAATAAGGATTGTCTGCTTTTCAGGTTGTTCGCCCATTTTAGCCTCCTGCCATTTCTATTTTATTTGTTGAACGATGATTCTTACACCCAATCCCCATAATATCTATTCTTGCATCTCGATCTGATCCATTATTCGGCCCAGTGCCGCCAGGGCATCTTCAAAATCATACTCTCCCAAGGCTTTTTCAAGGATGGCAGCATCTTCGCTTATGGCAGGCATTGTCAGATCATCTTTGATTTCCCCAAATTTTCTTATCGCCCGGGTATCATCATCTCTTATCAGATCGGACAGTTCGGCCAGTTTCGGCGCCATGACCGACACATCGGGAGGCGCTGTGATATCTGCTTCGACACGGGTTGCATCCGGCGTCGTTTCCGCTGCTTCAACACTACCGGCATCTTCCGGTTCTGAGACCGTATCCTCCGAAACAGATGCAAAAACGGCCGCAAATGAAAAGGTGCTCCCTTTGCCTTTTTCGCTCACCACTTCGATCTCTCCTTCCATCATCTCCACCAGCCGCTTGGTGAGCGACAGGCCGAGACCCGTACCGCCGTACTTTCGGGTCGAGGATCCGTCGAGTTGGGTGAACGGTTTGAACAGCTGACTTATTTGATCCTGCGTCATGCCGATACCGGTGTCTTCGACCTCAAAGCTCATCCTGAATTTTGAATGTTGAATTTTGAATGCTGGATCAATACCGGATTTTTCATCTGAAATTCCACTTAGAGTTCCATGCTTCATGCCCTCCGCTCTTACGCGCAGGGTCACACCGCCCTCATCAGTAAACTTAATGGCATTGTCGAGAAGATTGGACAGAATCTTATGCAGCCGTGTCTCATCTCCCACCAGCTTGGCCGGTATTTCTGAACTGACAGCCATATCAAAATAAAGACGTTTCTCACGGGCCATGGTGGAATAGGTAATTTTAATATTTTCCAGTAACTTCTTCGCGCCGAATGCTCTCGGTGCAATCTCTAAATCGCCTCCCTCGATTTTTGAAAAATCGAGAATATCTCCGATTAACCCCATAAGCGCCCTGCCGGCATTATCGAGTTTTTTAAGGTAACCTTTTTGCTGCTCTGTCAATTCGGTCAGGAAACAAAGGTGCGTCATGCCGTTGATGGCATTCATCGGGGTGCGAAGCTCATGACTCATGTTGGATAAAAAATCGCTCTTGGCTCTATTGGCGGCTTCGGCAGCCTCTCTGGCTCCAATCAGCTTGGCTTCGGTCCGCTTGATATCACTGATGTCGACGACAGCGCCCCGCAAGCCTGCAGGCCGACCTTTTTCAACAATAAGTGAAGAATAGATGATAAATGGAAACCGCGTGCCGTCCTTTCTTACCAGAGTATACTCATACGGTTTTCCCTCCTCGCCTTCCAGCATTCTCAACAACTGCTGCTGTATCCTTTCATGGTCTTCGGAGGCCACGAACTGAAATACATTTACACCCGCTTCGTATTCTTCTCTGGTATAACCGGTATAGTCGAACCCAAGCCGATTTGTGTACGTGATATTCCCTGCCATGTCCATTTCAAAAACAATCAAAGGCAGCAGATCGGATAGTTCGCGAAACTTTTTTTCACTCTTTTTTATTTCCAGGGTGCGTTCCTTTACCAAATCCTCCAGATGGTCGCTATACCGTTTCAGCTTTTCTTCGGTCAACTTGCGCTCGGTGATATCAACAAAGCTTTCCAGCAGCAATTTTTTCCCCTTGATCATCACCGGTGCAACCGATTTTAAAATCGGCACTTTCGCACCACCTTTGGTCATCAATATCCTTTCCGTATTATCGACATCCTGACCCAGATCGACAATGGGGCACTTCCAGTCTTCGTTTGGACAAATATAGGTATGACAATGGCTTCCCAACACCGCTTCCCGGGATTCTCCGATCAGCTCCAAGGCCACCGGGTTGACATCCACAATTTGGAAAGATTCCGGGTCAATGACCAAAATGCCGGTATTGACCGTATCCAGGATGGTCCTGACCCGATTCTCACTCTCCATCAAGGCGTTTTCCGTCTTTCTACGCTGGGCGACCTCTTTCTCCAAATTCCGATGGGCCGAGCGAATGTTTCTGTTCAATTTTAAAAAAACGGCGATCGTAACGCCCATAAGGATAAACGCTCCCGCCATGCCCAAAAGCCAGCGCCAAAAATTGCGGATCACATCGGAGAGCGTGACTTTCCCCAGGTCCTTATAGGGACCGACCCTAAGCTCTTTCAGGCAGTCCTCCACGGGTTGGTAGTGGTACGGGATGGTCCAGCCGCCACTTTTTGAGGAGACAGCGGCCGGGGAATCAGGCGGCATATCGATCAACGCCACGGCAACCTTCTCGGCCAGCTCATCCGGGACATGACGCAGTTCCGCCATGGGCCATTCGGGATACACCCGGGTGGAACACAAAAAGGGCAGGTTGGTCGCCACCTGGTCTTGTCGATTGATAATTTTAAACTGATCCAGATCGATCTTCCGCTCTTGCCGCATACGTTCCAGGGTATCTGTTCTCACCGTGCCGGCAGCGGCCTTTCCGTCTCTTACCGCGAAAACAACCGCATCATGAGTGCCGGCGAATTGCAGTGGTTTGAAATGGCGATACGGATCGATCCCGCTTTTTTTCAGCTCCCACCAAGCCATCTGGAAGCCCCCAAAGGAGGTCTCTTTGACCGCCGAAAACGATTTGCCCTTCAGATCGCTCAACTGCTGGATATCCGCCCGGTCCGCCCGGCAGAAAATAACGCCGCCGAATCTGGTGTAAAAGGCACCTGATGAATGCCGGTTTTTCAGGGTTGCAATCCGACTTACCCCGTATCGGATCTCCAGCTCCACATAAAAAGAGGGGTTGGCCAGTATAAAATCGATACTGCCGTTTTCTACGGCCGTATGGATATCGACAAACTTCAGCGGCACGATGATGAAGGGAGTGGAAATCCGTTCAGACAGATATGCCGCCGTTGGAGACCACTTTTCCAGGCACTGATCCCGTCCTCTTTTCGCAAGCACACCGATTTTTACCGCAGGATTACCGGCCCGGGATATAGCGGCACCCATTATGGTAAGCAATAACACGGTCATAAAATACATGCCACATTTGCGCATGAATAGCTGATATCTTCTGTCACGCATCTTAAATCAGCCTTTCCTTAGCAATCCAAATCTTCCGAAACGGTTAAAACAAATAATCCTTTCTCAACGTCGGCTTTTTCAATGTGAAGAATACCGATTCCCATTTCCCGTAAGATTTCTCGAAGCTTTTTTACAAATTCATTAAACATGCATCCGGGCACTGGATTATTTGCTTCCTGTCTCAATTCGACCCATTATCCGGTCCAGTGCGGCCAATGCATTTTCAAAGTCATACTCTCCCAAAGCCTTCTCAAGGGTTGTGACATCTCCGCTTATGGTCGGTATATTCAAATCATCCTTTATGTCACGGAAACTTTTTATTGCCCGGGTATCGTCATCTTTGATCAGCTCGTACAGATCGACCAGTTTCGGTGCCAGGATCGACCTTTCAAGGGATTCTGCGGTATCTCCTTTTTTACGGCCTGGCTCCGGTGGCGTTTCCGGCGCTTTATCATTCCCGGCATCGGCATCTACCGGTTCCGCTCCCGGATCCTCCGAAACAGTTTCAAAAACGACCGTAACGGAAAAGGTGCTCCCTTTTCCTTTTTCACTTTCAACATCGATCGTTCCCCCCATCATCTCCACCAGCCGTTTGCTGAATGACAGACCAAGACCCGTACCACCATACTTACGGGTCGATGAGCCATTTAATTGCGTGAACGGGTTGAACAATTGTGCCATCTGCGCCTGCGTCATGCCGATGCCGGTGTCTTCGACCTCAAAGGTAATCCTGAATTTTGAATGTTGAATTTTCAATGTTGGATCGATACCGGATTTTTCATCTGTAATTCCACTTAGAGCTCCATGCCTCATCTCCTCCGCTCTTACGCGCAGGGTCACCCCGCCCTTTTCGGTAAACTTGATCGTATTGTCGAGAAGATTGGATAGAATTTGACCCAGCCGTTTGGCATCACCCACAAGCATGATAGGCACTTCGGGGCTGACCGAAATACCGAAATCAAGATGCTTCTTTCGCGCCACCGGCAAAAAGGTGGTTTTGAGATTCTCCAATAACCCCCTCAAATCGAATGGGGTTGAATCCACCTTTACATCGCCCTGCTCAATTTTCGAGAAATCAAACAGGCCGTCGATCAACTTCATGAGAGACCGGCTGGCGTTGTCTATCTTTTGCAGGTAACCCTTTTGTGGCTCCTTCAATTCGGTTTGAAGACAAAGGTGGGTCATACCTTTGATGGCATTCATCGGTGTGCGAAGCTCATGGCTCATGTTGGCTATAAATTGGCTTCTGGCCTGGTTGGCAACTTCCGTTTGTTTCAACAGCCCCTGCAGCATTTCTCCTAACTGCTTGTGAATTTCGATCTCCTTTCTGAAAAGAGTAATCAACAGGATGATAGCAGTTGAAATAAAAAATGTAAGCAAATATTCGATATAGATATAATACTTCACAGAAGCTTCTGTTCGGCTGTTGAGCATCTGAAAAA
>CAZWAE010000016.1:0-5528 GCA_964631805.1 uncultured Desulfobacteraceae bacterium
CTTGCCCACCGATGTGAAAAGCGTGATCAACAACCACCTCATCTCTTATCTCCTTATATGATCTGAAAAGCGGTCATGCCGCTCTGTTTCGCCCGATATCTTACCGACCTTCCGACATCAGAATGCTAAATCGATACAAAAAGTATGCCAAAACCACCGGCAACAATGTAACCATTTATAATTATATGAATTTTATGGTCTGTTCGAATCAAAGGCCGCGGGGCGCACAGGACCGAATGGGCACCAAATACCCCATAACGATGGGAACTATCTGTAAATACAAGGGATTGCTCAATGGGGTAAAAAAGCCCTATTTCGGGACATTTTCCAGACCATAGTCCCTGATTTTTTTAAAAAGCGTTTTGCGATTGATGCCCAGAAGCAGGGCTGTTTTTCCTCGATGCCAGCGATTTTCCCGGAGCACCCGTTCAAGATAGTTTTTTTCGAACTGGTTTTTAGCACGTTTCAATTGCAGGTATTCCCCGCTATCGTGGATGATCTCCTCCTTAACGCCCATAGATTCATCTCTGTTGAGCGTCGTGTGGTTGTGCATGAAATCAACTTCGTTCAAGGTGATATAGCGGTGGATAGTGTTTTGAAGTTCCCGGACATTCCCCGGCCAGTTGTATTGTTGCATGGAGTTCATCATGTTTTCCGGGATAGAGGGGATGGTTTTACCGTTGCTGTAGATTTGAAGGAAATGGTGGATCAGCAGGGGCAAATCCTCTTTGCGTTCTCTCAAGGGCGGCAGTTGAATGGGAATGATGTGAATCCGATAGTAGAAGTCTTCCCTCATGGTGCCGTTTTTAACGGAGTCGAGAAGATTCCGATTGGTGGCAGCGATGATTCGGATATGCGGTTTCTTGATCTCCCGGCTCCCGATGGGGGCGTATCCCCCGCCCTCGATGGCGCGCAGGAGTTTGGCCTGCATATTCGGATCCAGTTCCCCCACTTCGTCCAAAAACAGCGTTCCCCCTTCCGCACTGTCCAGATAACCGGGGTTGTCGAGATTGGCGCCGGTGAACGCCCCCTTCTTATATCCGAAAAATTCGCTTTCCAGAAGGTTTTCGGGGATGGCGCCGCAATTCACAGTGACGAACGGCTTGCCGTTACGTGTGCTCAATTCATGTATCGTTTGGGCCACCAGTTCCTTACCGGTACCCGATTCCCCGTAGATGACCACCGTTGCCGGAGACAGGGCGGATTTCAAAATCGTCTCGAAGACGTCCCCCATGGCCTTGCTTTTCCCGATGATGTTGCCGAATTGGTTGGAACTTTTCAGCGTCGAGCGGAGGCGAAGATTCTCCTCCCTCAACTGGGCTTCGCTGAGGCGAAGTGCCTCCTCCCCCCGTTTGCGTTCGGTGATATCTTCTCCAGAGCATATCACATACTCAACATCCCCGTTGCCATCCAATTTGGGCGTTTTTATGATTGACAGAAGCCGTTTTTCCCCTGTTGCATCCGCCGCCCATTCCTCCATATTGACCTGAACTTTGTTTTCAAACACCTCCCGGTTCCCGGCCATCAGCGGCAGGCTCGTTTCACGACCCAGGACCATATTGATCGACTTTCCCTCGATATCCTCCTTGTTCATACCCAGAAACTGCGCATGAGCCTTGTTGACAGCTCCATAGGTGTCCGGTCCCGTCAGATACCAGATCTGGGTCTGGATATTATCGAGCAGCAACTCCTGCTCCTCGACCTTCTTTTTCAATGTCTGTTCCGCCGTCTTGCGCTTGGTGATATCGATGATCATGGCGTGCTTGGAAACCGAACCGTCGGTATGAAAAATGGGGGTGCTCACCACGTGGTACCACTTATTCCGGTGGCTCAACACCTCGCACCTGACGGTTTCTCCCTTATATATTCGGGGATTGAGACACCAGGGGCAGACTGAATCCCGGTTGTGCAGCGCTTTGTAGCACACCTCGCCGGTGGCGTCATGCCCGATCCGTTCGATATATCTGCGGTTCATATACTCCACACGGTAATCCTGGGAACAGATATATATCAGCCCGTCAAAGGCCTCCACCATCGCCTTTAACTGCATCTCTTTTTCCTGGAGCATCCGTTTGGAAATTACCGGGTCCATGGGTTCCGATTTCTCTTTTGAGTCAGCAGTTCTCGATTTCGGTCCATCAAATATATCGGTCATCATAACCTCCCCTGCCGTCCCCCGGGTGGGTGGCTTAAATGAATCCAATCGGTATCATATCATATTGGATATAGGCATGTCCCCTGAAAAGCGCAACCTTTCCCGGGGCCATTGTCACCGGCACAGATGGCGGCTCTACCGGACCGATGTGGGACATCACGAACCGTTACGTTACGTTTTAACGCGGATTCGGGGTCCCGGGAATAAATGAAACATCTAAAGTTTCATTTGGATCGATCCATATGTTATGTTGAATGACGGTTTTTCGGGCCACTCGGCGATTGGAAGCGCGTTGTCCGTCGATGGATACGCTGATAGGCAAGGGAATAAAAAAAGCATGATCTAGTTTCATTTGGGAACAAGGTGATGAAATATGAGATCGGACAAAAAAAATATTCTTATTGTGGATGACGTCCCTTTAAACCGGAAAACCATTTCCGGCCATCTTTCGTCGGAAGGCTACCACGTCAGCGAGGCTGAAAACGGATCTGCAGCCGTTGAAAAAGCAGCGCTGCAGCCGGATCTCATTCTGCTGGATATCCTGATGCCCGAAATGGATGGTATTGAAGTCTGCAGAAAATTAAAGTCGAATCCGGCAACAAAAAGTATTCCCGTCATATTTCTTTCCGCGCTGAAAGATACATCGACCAAAACAAAGGGTTTTGAAGCCGGTGGAGTGGATTACGTGAACAAACCGGTGGATCCCCGGGAGTTGACGGCCCGGGTCAAGGCGCACCTTACCTTGAGGGATCAGCAAAAACGAATCAATCATTACTCCCGGGAGCTTGAAAAAACGGTGATCGAAAGAAACCGGCTACTCATCCATGCGGACCGTCTGGCGACCCTCGGGACCTTTTCTGCATCTGTTGCCCATGAAATCAACAATCCGGTCAGCTATATCATGGGTAATGTGGAACTGATAAAGCATACCTGGCACATCGCTTTTCCGATTCTGGAAAGGCATTATGACGAAGATGAAACCGGCCATCTGGAAAAGGCGGCGGGTCGATTGGAAAGAAAACTGTCTCTTATCCTCGAAGGTGCGGAGCGGGTCTCCTCCCTTGCAAAGGAGTTCCGGGCCTATTCGAGGCAAACGGACGTTGTGAAACGCCCTTGCCGGTTAAAGCAAATCGTTAGAGATGCTTCCAACCTCCTGGTTCATCGTTTCAAGCGGGGGTATACACTGGCAGCCGAGATTCCCAACGAAATTAAAATATTGGGGGACGCCCAGAAGCTTTCCCAGGTGTTCGTCAACCTCTTCAACAACGCCATGGATGCCATGGGAGAGAAAATGGGTGCCATCACCCTTGAGGCGTCTCTGAACGGGGAGGAGGTTCTGATACGGATTACAGACGACGGTCCCGGCATCGATGCCGACGCTGCATCCATGATCTTCAAACCCTATTTTACGACCAAGGGAAAGGATCAGGGCACTGGTTTGGGCCTGTTTATTGTCCGCAGCATTGTTGAAGACCACCACGGGAAAATTCGCCTGATGGATGCAAAAGGCGGCGGTGCCCGGTTTGAGGTGGTACTCCCCGAATCACACCATTAGTTTCCCTCGGAAACGGTTTCGGAACTGTAACCCAAAAAAAAGTCGCTTTTGCCCATAAGATGTCTTGCATTTCAGGCTAATGTATAGTTATCATTTGAAAAGCAAGATAAAAAGGGGACCATCCCGTGATTCGTGGCCCGGTCTTTTTCGTCGGCAAATGGTTTCATTTCGATACAGGGGATATAGAAAACCGGGCGCCGGTCCAATAAAAGTTTCGTTATGAAAAAAATCGTCCTCATTGATGATGACCGCAATCTGCTCCGGTACCTGGAGCGGCACCTTGAAAAAGCCGGCCATGAAATCCATACGGCACAAACCGGCCTGGCAGCGGTTGAACTGCTGGCCAGGCAGCCGGCGGACTTCATATTCGTCGATTATTTTCTGCCAAATTTGAATGCCGATCGTCTCTGCCAGATTATCCGCAGAATGGAGCCCCAAAAAAATGCCTTTCTGGTGGTCATGTCGGCAGCGGCGACGGAACTGGAGTCCGACCTGTCAGACATCCAGGCGGATGCCTTTATCGCCAAAGGTTCTTTTCAGGAAACGGCCAAACACCTGGTGTCCACCATCCAGAAAGCAAAAACGCCCGCCCCGGAAGGACAAACCGGAAAGATCATGGGGTTGGACTCTGTTTATCCCCGGCGAATGACCCAGGAGCTATTGGGGCAAAACAGACACCTCAGAGCCGTTCTGGACAGTATATCCGAAGGGATTGTCGAGATTTATCAGGGACGCGTGGTCTATGCCAACCCGGGTGCTGAAAAGATGCTCGGCAGAACCCAGGAGGAACTCCTGACAGCTTTTCTGCAGGACCTTTTTGATGACTACCCGCGCCTTCAGATCCGGTCTCTATTGCAGTCCGGGTTAGAAGGCGCCTCCGGCATTGCCCTCAGCCAAAAGATAAGGCTCAATGAGAAAACGCTCTGGATGAAACGGCTCCACCCCGAGGGAAATACGGACACCATCATCCTGGTCATTACCGATGTCACCGATTTGATTCGTGCTGAAGCAGCGCTGACCGATGCACAACAGCACATCGACGATCTGGTTGAAAAACGGACCACCCATCTTAAACATGCCTGTGAAAAGCAGCAACTGGCTGTGCAAAGGGAATCGTTGGGCCTCATTGCGGGGGGACTTGCCCAGGATCTGAACAACCTGCTTTCGGATATTGTAACCTGCCAGGAAATGGCTTTAAAGAGTCTTCCCAAAGACAACCCGCTGAAACATTCCATCGATAAGAGCCGTATATCCACCGAAGAGATGGCCGGTATCATCCGGGATCTGCTTGCCCTCGAAAAAAGAGTGATTGCCGGAGATGGAGTACTGGATGTCGATGATATCGTCTCAGAATATCTGAAGAGCGATGATTACAGAAAAATGAAATCCGACTATAACGGCGTCAAGGTTGAATTTAAGCCCGGGAGCGGATTGCACCGGATCGTCGGCTCTCCCGTGCATTTAACCCGTGTGCTTTCGAAACTGGTCAAGAATGCGGCAGAGGCCGCACCGGGCGGGGGCTCCGTAAAGATTGCAACGGATCATCAATTCCTGGACAGAAACAGGGACGGTTATGAGGATATTCCCAAAGGCGATTATGTGGTTTTGAGTGTAGCGGATTCCGGGATCGCCATACCGGAGATGGACCGGAAAAGAATATTTGAACCGTTTTATACCAAACGGGTCATGGGCCGGGGCGGCACCGGTTTTGGGATGGCACTGGTTTGGGGGATCTTAAAAGACCACAACGGATATGTCGATATCCTGTCCGGACAGACCCGGGGCACCACCTTTGAGCTTTACTTTCCCGCTTTGAAA
>CAZWAE010000016.1:5628-9900 GCA_964631805.1 uncultured Desulfobacteraceae bacterium
AGACGCCATTTGTAGATCATCAAACCCTCCATGCCCACCGGTCCCCTAGCATGAATCTTGTTGGTGCTGATACCCACTTCAGCCCCCAGACCGAAGCGGAACCCGTCGCTGAAACGGCTGCTGCAGTTTAAAAAAAGGTCCGCCGAATCGACCCTGTCCATAAACCGCTCCCCTCTTTTTCCGTCGGCGGTTACGATGACATCCGTATGCCCGGAACCGTAACGGTTGATATGACCGATGGCACCATCGAGATCCGGGACCACTTTTACGGAGAGAATCAGGTCCAGGTATTCCGTTCGCCAGTCCTTTTCGACGGCGCTTTTGACGTTGATGATCTCTTTGGTTTCCTCGCAGCCCCTGATTTCAACGCCTTTCCCTGCCAGGGCTTTCTGGACTTGCGGCAGGAAAACCGCGGCGATATCTCTATGAACCAGAAGGGTTTCAGCGGCGTTGCACACCGCAACGTACTGGCATTTGCTGTCAACCGTAATTTTTATCGCCATGTCAATGTCCGCTTTCCTGTCGACATAGACATGGCAGATGCCATCGGCATGTCCCAGCACGGGGATCCGGGTGTTGTCCATGATATAACGGACAAACGCATTGCTTCCCCGGGGTACGATAAGATCGATATCGTCATCCAGCGCCAGCATTGCCGCCACATCCTCGCGGGTGGTGAGGAGGCCGATCCAACCATCGGTAATCCCCGCCTTGAGGCTCGCCCCCCGGATGATCCTGGCCAGGATCCGGTTGGTCTGTTCCGCCTCACTGCCGCCTTTCAACAATACGGCATTGCCGCTCTTCAGGCAGAGGGACGCGATCTGCACCAATGCATCCGGGCGGGACTCGAAAATAACGCCAATCACCCCGATGGGGCTGGATACCCGATACAATTCCAGTCCCTCATCCAGTTCCGTTGCCGCAATCGTTCTGCCCACCGGGTCCGGTAGAGCGGAGAGGCTTTTCAAACCGTCGCACGCCTCCGATATTTTATCTTCATCGAACTTCAGGCGTTTTTGGAGCGGCATGGGAAGGCTTGACTTTTCGGCAAGTGCCAGGTCCGCGAGGTTGGCGTCTATAATCTCTGCCTGATTTGATATGAGTGCCGCTGCGATACGCTTCAACGCCTCATCTTTTGTCCGTCCCGATACGGCGCCCAGGGATATGGCGGCGTCCTTGGCCAGTTTAGCGGTCTGTCGAATGTCCATTTGTGCTGTCACCTTCTTTGCAAAGAAAATAAGAATGCCGGAGGATGAATCCCGGCCTGCAAAACCGATGAATAAACTAATGGAACCCCCTCGCTTCGTCAAATAAAAAGGGGGGCATCAGATCATTTGACAACCCTGGCTGGACCTATTAATTTAATAGGTATCCTTTCCGTTCCCGTCAAACCGGCACATAGGTGACCGCATGAGAAAACACCCCGATGTAAAAGAGGATATATCCACCGCCTTACGGAACCTTGATCTCAACTTGGGAGATCAGAACCCTCTTCCCATGGTGCCCTTTGAACAGTTTCTCGAAATTTTTCGTTCCAAACCCGAAACGGTCACCCGGAATGTGTTTCAGATCTTTCACGATATGGTAAAAGATTATGTCGGAGAGGGGACGGATGAGTATCCGGACGATCCGGAATCGATCCATTTCATCCTCTATGATTTCAACCGGCTTTTTGTGGAAGGCTCCGATCATCCTTTTTTTGCCGACCGGCTCTTCGGCAACCGTTTCATGGCCCATGTGGAATCCCTGAAACGAGGCACCCAGCAAAACAAGATCTACATATTTGACGGTCCGCCGGGTTGCGGTAAAAGCACCTTTCTAAACAACCTGCTCATGAGATTTGAAGCCTACACACAGACAACGGATGGTGTGCGCTATGAGGCCGTATGGCGGCTGGACCGGAAGACGCTCCTTGGGACCGGCATCCATGATACGATGCCGTTGTTTGAAAAGATGGTGCAGTTTATGGACCAGGCGACCGCCCACCCTTTCGAACCGCTCTCGGAAGATCTCACCCCCCTGGAAAAGGGGGCATCAAAAAATCTGCCGGCAGATCGGCGGCTTCCCGACCCCTTTGAGGAGGAGATAGAGATTCCCTGCCCCAGCCATGACCATCCCATCCTGATGATTCCCAAACGCTACCGCAGGGCGTTTCTCGGGGACCTTTTCCACAACAGCGAATTTAAAGAGGTGCTTTTTAATGAAAAGGAATATGAATGGGTGTTTATGGAAAACGCTTGCACCATCTGCAGTTCCATCTACTGGGCCCTGTCCAACCGGTTGAAAAGCCCGCTGGCGGTTTTCAAGATGCTTCACGCCCGTCCCTATCGTTTCAACCGGCGTTTGGGCGAAGGGATCAGCGTTTTCAATCCGGGCGATAAACCCCTTCAGCAAAACCTCTTTTCCAACGATATGCTTCAAAAACGAATCAACGGCCTGCTAAAGGACAGCAATGAGGTCAAGTATCTCTTCTCGCGTTACGCCAAAACCAACAACGGGGTGTACGCCCTGATGGACATCAAATCCCACAATATCGAACGTCTCATCGAACTGCACAATATCATCAGCGAAGGGCTCCACAAGGTTGAAGATATCGAGGAAAATGTCAACTCCCTGCTCATCGCACTGATGAATCCGGAGGATAAAAAAAACATAGAAGACTTCCAATCCTTTTCAGATCGGATCGAGTACATTCGTATTCCCTATGTCCTGGATCTCAACACCGAGGTGGCGATATACCGGGATATTTTCGGTAAGCACCTCGATGACGATTTTCTGCCAAGGGTACTCAATAATTTTGCCAGAGCCATCATCTCCACCCGTTTGGACAGAAAGTCGGAAGCGCTGGTGGAATGGATCGGGGATCCCCAAAAGTACCGTCAGTATTGTGACGAAAACCTGCTGCTGCTGAAAATGGAGATCTACACCGGTCATATTCCCCCCTGGCTGACCGAAGAGGACCGGAAACGGTTTACGGCCAAACGGCGTCGGAAGATCGTCGCCGAGTCGGAGTCGGAGGGCCAAAAGGGGCTTTCCGGGCGGGATTCCATCAAGATATTTAACGAATTTTATTCCAGGTATGCCAGAAAAGATCGGCTGATCAATATCTCCTCGCTGAACCGGTTTTTTACAAAAGCCCGCAAAGATCTGGAAAAATTGATCCCCGAGGGCTTTTTGGAGTCTTTGATGGCCATGTACGATTATGCGGTGCTGCAGGAGGTCAAAGAGTCTCTATATTACTACAACGAGGATCAGATCGCCCGGGATTTGAAAAATTATCTGTTTGCCGTCAACTTTGAGCCGGAAACCATGGAAACCTGCACCTTTACCGGGGAGAAGCTGCTGATCTCGGAGGCGTATTTGAAGGGCGTGGAGCATCGCCTGTTGGGTGCCGGCGTCGGCCGTGGCGATCGCCTGGCGTTCAGACAGGACACCCAGAAGTTGTACACCTCGAAAATGCTGACCCAGGAGATCATGCTCGAAGGCCGGAACATCGAGGAAACGGAACTATACCAGTCTCTTTTGGAACGGTATGTGTTCAACCTGAAGGAGAAGGTTCTGGATCCCTTTGTGGACAATGAAAATTTCCGGCAAGCCATAAAATCCTATGGTGAGGAAACTTTCAAAACCTATGACAAAAGGATTCGGGACGATGTAACCTTCCTGATACGCAATCTGTGTAAAAACTGCCATTACACGGAACAGGGGGCAAAAGAGGTGTGTATTTACGTGGTGGACAACGATTTGGCCAAAAGATATGCCTAGAAATAGCGGCTTTTCCCTTTTTTATCCCTTGGGCAGCCGGGGCATCTGGGCGAAGTAGCGCTTGGATATAGAGTTGACCCACCTGGCAAATTCCGGATCTTTTTGTATGGTTTCGGCAAATCTCAGATATTTCGTGGCGATGGATTTTACCGCCAGTTGCAGTGCGTACAGGCGGACCGGCTTTTGCAGCAGGTAATTGACATCCGAGTCCAGGCAGAGGGTCACCACCTCATCGCTGGCATCTCCGGTAATGATGATCGCATCCTCGTAGACCGAACGGTACTTTTCCGAAATGGAATCCAGGAACGCGAATCCCGTCCTGCCGGACAGGAAAACGTCGACGATGAAAATCGCGATGCCGTATTTGCGTTCAAGGCTGAAAATCCTCGCCTCTTCGGCATCCAGGAATTTATAGATATTTCCGTAGGTGTAGAAATTTGACACCATTTTACCGATGACGCCACAGGCGGTTTCATCATCGTCCACGATAATGACATCCAGTCCGTC
>CAZWAE010000016.1:10000-26882 GCA_964631805.1 uncultured Desulfobacteraceae bacterium
CGATGACGCCACAGGCGGTTTCATCATCGTCCACGATAATGACATCCAGTCCGTCAAGTTCACCTTCCATGTCGCCTCCCGGGCCGTCATCTCGGCATTTCATCTTCGAATTGAATGGAGTATTATAAAGGGGGTCCTTTAACCGGCTACCTTATTATCAAAAGTAAATTGTAGGTATCGGCAAGTCAAATAAAAAGATGCCCATGACCCAAAATACCGACAACCGGGCTGGGATATCTGAAGAAACATTGGTATGACCTTTGCCAAGCATGGCGGATCCACGGGGCTGATACGAACGGTGCATCTTTGGGGTGAAACTGAAATAAAGATATATTTATCTAATAGTTAAATTGTACAAAATGGATTTATTTTTCCCCTTGACCCCTGTTGACCGCTGGGATACTATTGGTATAACCAATTATCGAAATAGCCTATGAGTCGTTTTGTCCAATCGTTTTGGGTATTAACCGTTCGACATGCCGCAGCATTCCGGGGAAAAAGACCCGGGATGCCCGAATCGTCAAGGAGGGAAAATGGGATCACCGGATATGGTCCGGCAGATGAAAGAGAGGGCTCGGGCTGTTCAAGCCGTTGTCTTCGACATCCAGACACTGGCGGAGGCATACGATTACGCCGTTGAACTGACCCGGAAGCAAAACGGCCGGACCCTTGCCGTTGCGGGTTTTGATACCGAAGCGGTGCGCCCATTGGCAAAGCGGTGCGCCACCGCTGGCCTGAAGCTTCTTGAAGGGCCCTTGAGACCCCATGCCGAAGCCATTGACACCTCTCTCACCTCCGCCACCTGGGGAATCGCCGAAACGGGCTCCCTGGTGGTAGACTCCGGTTCGGAAGATATGAGGATCGCCACGATGCTGGCCGATACCCATGTGGCCGTCCTGCCCCATGGGAGACTGAAACCGGATGCCATGAGCCTTGAGGATGAGCTGAATGGCCGACTCAAGAAGGACAGCCCTTCCTATACCGCCTTTATTACCGGTGCCAGCCGTACCGCGGATATCGAGAGGGTTCTGGCCATCGGTGTTCACGGGCCCCAGGAGTTGCATATTCTGATGATGGAGGGAAAAAGGAAATGATCAAGACCGCCACCGATATCAGGTCCTACAAAAAACAGCTCAAGAAAGCGCTTGGCGATCGATTTATGCGCTCCGCCCTGGACAAATTCAACACCGTATATCGGGAAAATCGCCCCAAAGTTTATGAAGGCATCGATTTTAACCGGATCCGGGATGATATTGCGGCGGGCAAGGATGCTGCGCTTCCCCTTCTGCCGCAAATGTATGAAGGATTTAAAACCCACGCCGAAGCTGTGGGTGTTACCGTACACAGGGCGGAAAACAGCCGCGAAGCCAATGACATCATCGACCGTATCGCCCGGGACAATGGCGTTCGGAAGATTATCAAGGCCAAATCGATGACGGCCGAGGAGACCTTCCTCAACGATCACTTGGAGGGCAAGGGCTACACGGTAACGGAAACAGACCTGGGAGAATGGATCATTCAACTTCGGAAAGAGGGGCCCTCGCACATGGTGATGCCGGCCATCCATTTGTCGCGGCACCAGGTGGGGGACCTATTTTCCGGGGTCACCCGGGAAAAACTGGATTCCGAAAATATCGACCAGCTGGTGAAGGTGGCCCGAAAAGAGCTCAGGTCCGCTTTCCTGACGGCGGATATGGGGATCACCGGCGCCAATTTCGCCATTGCCGATTCAGGGGCGCTGGGGCTTGTCACCAACGAAGGCAATATGCGCCTTGTTACCACCATGCCCCGGGTACATGTGGCGCTGGTGGGATTCGACAAATTGATCCCGGATCTGGCGACGGCGCTTCGGATTCTAAAGGTGCTTCCCCGCAACGCCACGGGCCAGGCGATCACCTCCTACGTGACCTGGATCAAAGGACCCAACGAATGCACCCATGCACCCGGTAATCGCAAGATCATGCATGTTGTTTTTTTGGACAACGGCCGGCTCTCCCTTTCCACCGATCCCGTATTCTCGGAGGCGCTGCGGTGCATCCGCTGCGGTGCCTGCGCCAATGTCTGTCCAGTCTACAGCAAGGTGGGGGGACACAAGTACGGGCACGTCTATATCGGGGCGATAGGGTTGATTCTGACCCTGTTTTATCATGGCCGGGAGAATGACCGGGCCATCGTCCGAAACTGCATCAACTGCCAGGCCTGCAAAGAGGTCTGCCCGGTGGCCATCGATCTCCCGCATCTGGTGAAAAAAACCTACGGGGCCGTACTGGAGGGGGAGGGGAAAAAACCGGTGAAAAATGTTCTCCTGTCCGGTGTGATGAAAAACCGAAGGCTTTTCCACTTCCTGCTGCGGCAGGGGCATCTGGTCCGGAAGCCGTTGGCCGGTAAGGCTCCCATGATCCGGCACCTGCCCCATTTTTTTGAAAAGGATCACGGGTTCCGCAGCCTGCCGGTGATCGCACGCAAACCCTTCAGGGATCGCTGGAAACAGCACAAAAGAAACCTGTTGAATCCTCAATACACCGTCGCCTTTTTTGTCGGGTGCGCCGTGGATTTCGTCTATCCGGATCAGGGAGAAGTGCTGGTGGGTGTGTTGACGAGCCGAAACGTCCGGGTGGAATTTCCCATGGCGCAGACCTGCTGCGGCCTTCCCGCCCTGATGGCGGCGGAGGAGGAAACAGCCGAAGATCTGGCCCGCCAGAACATCGATACCTTTTCCGATGCCCGCTTCGACTATATTGTGACCATGTGCGCATCCTGTGCGTCCCATCTCAAACACAACTACCCCAAGATGATCGAAAAGGGTTCTCCCATCGCCGGCAAGCTGTCGGTATTCACGGAAAAAGTCATCGATTTCAGCTCATTTGTGATCGATGTGCTTGGCACGGGTACGGAAAAACCGGCGGAGAGGCCTCTAAAAATCGCCTATCACGCGCCGTGCCACCTGTGCCGGGGATTGGGGGTGATCGACCAGCCGCGGTCATTGATCAAGGCTTCGGGCCATACCTACGTTCCCTCCAGGGATGAGGATGTTTGCTGCGGGTTCGGCGGATCCTATTCTGTTGATTTTCCAGAAATATCCGCCGAGATTCTGAAGAAAAAGCTTGATAACGTCGAGGCATCCGGTGCGGATATCCTTGTCACCGATTGTCCGGGATGCGTGCTTCAGCTCCGCGGGGGCATGGACAAACGGGGAGGTCGCATCCGGGTCAAACATATCGCCGAATTGATGATCAGGGACAAACAAGAAAGGACATAAACATCTTGAATCCAACACCATGGCGGAAAACGTAAACATGCCGAAGAATTCCTATCAATCGTTTTGTACCCATCTATCCACAGTTCTTCCACCGGACCGGATTATCCGGGATCCCCTGCGAACCCTGGCCTATGGGACGGATGCCAGTTTCTACCGGTTGATCCCCAGGGTTGTCGTCAAGGCGGAATCGGAAAAAGAGGTCGTGGCGGTTCTGAAGACCGCCGATCGCTTTGGCCTCCCCGTGACCTTCCGGGCGGCCGGCACCAGCCTTTCCGGCCAGGCCGTTTCCGATTCCATCCTGATCATTGCAGGCAGCGGTTGGAAAGACTATTCCATATTGGAAAGGGGTCGGAAGATCAGGCTGCAGCCCGGTGTCATCGGGGCTGCGGCCAACCGGGTGCTGCTGCCTTTCGGCCGGAAGATCGGTCCCGATCCCGCCTCCATCAATGCCGCCATGATCGGCGGGATTGCAGCCAACAACGCCAGCGGAATGTGCTGCGGAACCGCCCAGAACAGCTATCGGACCCTTGCGGGTATCCGCCTCGTTCTGCAGGACGGCACTGTATTGGATACAACGGACCCCCCAAGCCGAAACGCTTTTAAACGAACTCACAACCATCTTTTGGAGCAGATCGACGATCTGGGGAAACGGGTTCGTGGCGATGCGATGCTCTCCCAACGTATCCGCCGGAAATTCAAGATCAAGAACACCACCGGGTACAGTCTCAACGCCCTGGTGGATTATAAGGATCCTTTCGACATCATCGAGCACCTGATCATCGGGTCGGAAGGCACCCTTGGCTTTATATCTGAGGTCGTATATGAGACGGTGGTGGAGCATCCCCACAAGGCGACGGCCCTGATCATATTCCCGAAAATGGACAATGCTTGCACCGCCGCCGCCATCTTGAGGGAGGGGGCGGCCTATGCCGTGGAACTCATGGACAGGGCATCTCTTCGATCCGTGGAGGAAAAAGCGGGGATGCCGGCCTACCTGAAAACCCTGCCCGCGACCGCAACGGCGCTGCTCGTGGAAACCCGTGGCAGCCATAAAACGGAACTGGCGGGCCATATCGAAGACATTGGCCGCGCTCTTGACCCCATTGAAACCGAGCGCCCCTTCCGTTTCACGGACCGGGCGGAAGAATATACCGGACTCTGGAATATCCGGAAGGGGCTTTTCCCGGCGGTGGGTGCCGTCCGGCGCATGGGTACCACCGTGATCATCGAAGATATTGTGTTTCCCATGGCGGGGCTGGCCCGGGGCACACTGGAACTTCAGCAGATCATGGAGCGACACCGCTACCACGAGGCGATCATTTTCGGCCATGCCCTGGAGGGCAACCTTCATTTCGTGTTCACCCAGGATTTTGCCGATGTCCGGGAGATCGACCGGTATCGCCGGTTCATGGATGAGGTGTGCGAGATGGTCGTCGGCCGGTATGACGGCTCCCTCAAAGGCGAGCACGGGACAGGGCGGAACATGGCACCTTTTGTTGAAATGGAGTGGGGGCGGGATGCTTTCCGGGTGATGACGGAGATTAAAGCCATTTTCGATCCAAAGAACCTGTTGAATCCCGGTGTGATCCTCAACGACAACCCGAAGGCCCACATCCGGCATCTCAAACCCCTGCCCCGCACCGATCCCATCGTCGATAAATGTATCGAATGCGGCTTTTGCGAATCGATCTGCCCGTCGAGGGATCTGACCCTGACCCCGCGGCAGAGAATCGTGGCGCGACGGGAAATTTCACGTCTCAAGGCATCCGGCGGGGACGGCAAACGGCTCGCTTCATTCCGGGAGAGCTACCGCTACCAGGGGGAGAGGACCTGTGCCGTAGACGGTCTGTGCGGTACGCTCTGCCCGGTGGAGATCGATACGGGAATGCTGACCAAGCAGTTGAGAGGGGAGGCCCTAGATAGCTGTGCGCTGAACGGCGCATCCCGGATTGCCCGCCACTTCGGCCCGGTGACCGGCCTGATCCGCGAATCCTTAAATGGCCTCAATGCCGTTCACGGCATCATCGGCACCCATGTCATGGAAACCGTCGCCGGAAAGGTCCGGCAGCTCAGTCAAAACCGGCTTCCCCTCTGGACCCCCTACATGCCCAAAGCGGTCAAAAGCGGTTGGCGGACGGCCGCTGTTTCCCGCTCCCATCGGAAGGTGGTCTATTTCCCGAGTTGTGTCAGCCGGACAATGGGTCCTGCCAGAGAGGATCCGGTGGGGGATGACCTGCCCGCTGTGGCCGTCGATCTGCTGCAAAGGGCGGGGTTCCAGATTATCTTTCCCAGGCATATCGATTCTCTCTGCTGCGGAACGCCCTTTGAGAGCAAGGGGTACCGAAAACAGGCAGACAACATGGCGGATCATCTCGAGGCGGCGCTGGTGGAGGCATCCAAAAACGGTCGATATCCGATACTTTTTGATACCAGCCCCTGTTTATACCGGATGAGCCGGAGAATGAAGCTGAAGCTTCATGACCCGGCCGAATTCATCATAGAACATCTGGTGGGACGTGTCGCATTGAAGAAATTGGATGAGACCGTTGCCGTTCACGTTCCCTGCAGCGCTAAAAAAATGGGGCTGGCGGATGCCTTCCGCCAAGCCGCCGAAGCCTTTGCTGCCGGCGTCATTCTGCCGGACGGTATCGACTGCTGCGGTTTTGCCGGGGACCGGGGTTTCACCCACCCCGAACTTAATGCGTCCGCCCTGAAAGGGCTGGAGGCGGCGGTGGCCCACCGATGTACCGCCGGATATTCCAGCAGCCGGACCTGCGAGATCGGTCTGTCCCTGCACAGCGGTATTCATTATCGGTCCATTTTATATCTGGCACATCAAAGTATCCGCTTCTGACATTCCAAATACCCCTTGACCCAGTATAAGTTTGTCCGTAAATCACTTATTAGTGGAAAAAAACTCTAAGTTGCACAACCCGTTTTGCAGGGGCTAAAGGAGGGACGGTGTTGAACCCCGGAGAATCCTATCAGGCAGTTTACGACAACTTCAGGTGGCAGATCCCGGAATATTACAACATCGGTGTGGACATCTGCGACCGCCAGGCGGATCGCGGCCATGGAACCGCTCTGATTTTTGAATCGGAAGAGGGACGGGTAGACCGCTACACTTTTGCCCAGTTGAAAACCCTTTCCAATCAATTCGCCAACGCCCTGAAAGCCGGCGGTATTGCGGCAGGGGACCGGGTGGGGATTCTGCTGCCTCAGTGCCCGGAAACGGCTATCGCCCACATCGCCGTTTACAAGATCGGCGGCATTGCCGTCCCGCTTTTTACCCTGTTCGGCACTGATGCCCTGGCGTACCGGCTGGAGAACAGCGGTGCCGGATGTCTTATCACCAACGGCGATAATCTTGCGAAAATTCTGGAGATCCGGGATCGCTTGACCCGGTTGGAAAAAATTTTTGTAACCGAAGGGGAGGGCCACGGCCATGCGGAGGACTTTTGGGAATCGGTCCAAAAGGGATCTGACCGATTCGACCCGGTTTCCACCCGAGCCGACGATCCGGCCCTGATCATCTACACCTCAGGGACCACGGGCCCTCCCAAGGGCGCCCTCCATGCCCATCGAACACTTCTCGGTCACCTGCCCGGAGTGGAATTTCCCCACAATTTTTTCCCCCGGGAAAACGACCTGTTCTGGACGCCTGCGGATTGGGCCTGGATCGGCGGTCTCATCGACGTGCTGTTTCCCGCCTGGCATCACGGTATCCCGGTGGTGGCCTATCGTGCCAGAAAATTCGATCCGGAATTCGCTTTTCACCTGGCGGCCAAACACCGGATTCGAAATGCTTTCATTCCCCCCACCGCCTTAAAGATGATGCGGCAGGTGGCGCATCCCAAAAGCCGTCACCGGTTTGACTTCAGGAGCATTGCCAGCGCCGGGGAAGCACTGGGTGCAGAATTGCTTCAATGGGGGAGGGAAGCTTTGGGCATCACCATCAACGAATTCTACGGGCAAACGGAAGTCAACCTGGTGGTGGCCAATTGTGCCGAGATCATGCCCGTGAGGGCCGGTTCCATGGGAAAAGCGATCCCGGGCCATACCGTGGAGATCATTGACGACCATGGCAATGTGGTGCCACCGGGGAGCACCGGCAACATCGCCATCAAACGACCCGATCCGGTGATGTTCCTGGAATACTGGAAGAACCCGCAAGCCACCCGGGAAAAATTCATCGGCGACTGGAGCCTTACCGGAGACTGGGGGAAAAAGGATGACGAGGGATATCTTTGGTTTGTCGGGCGCCAGGATGACCTGATCACCAGTTCCGGTTACCGGATAGGCCCCGGCGAGATCGAAGACTGCCTGATCCGGCATCCTGCCGTAGCCATGGCGGCGGTTATCGGGAAGCCGGATCCACTGCGGACTGAAATCGTCAAGGCGTTTATCGTATTGAAGCAGGATCAACCGGCCGGCGAGGCCATGCGAAAAGAGATCCAGAACTTTGTCCGCACCCGCCTGGCCGCTCACGAATACCCCAGAGAGGTCGCTTTCGTCGAAGCGCTGCCCATGACCGCAACCGGAAAGATTATCCGGAAAACGTTGCGGGAGCAGGAGAGCTGAACATCATCAACCGGCCCTGCCGGAATTGTCAAAGGAGGATTACGGTGATCATACCTGAAATCAGGAAAATACTGTACGCTACGGATTTGTCGCAAAACGCAAGACATGCCTTCGGTTACGCGGCCAGCCTGGCCAACCGGTACGATGCCAAAATAACGATTCTACACGTATTAGAGGCATTGTCACCCAGCTCCAACGCCCGCCTGGTTTCGATTTTAGGAGAGGAGAGGCTCAAGGAGATAGAGAAGAGGAACGTTCAAAACGTCCTGGACGCCGTGAGTGAGCGTCTCGATAAATTTTGCCGGACGGTGAGCGATGAGATGACCGAATGTCCCTTTATTGTCGAAAATGTGGTCGTCAATGAGGGGGAGCCGGTGGGAAAAATATTGGCGCAGTCGGAGATTTCCGACTGCGACATCATCGTGATGGGCACACACGGCCACAGCCTGCTGGCGGATGTCATAATGGGCAGCACGGCCCGGCGCGTGATCCGGCGCAGTTCGAAGCCGGTTCTGGTGATCCGGTTGCCCGAAGATACTGAGACGTGATTCCCGGCCCGGTTTTTATTTAGAGCCAAGCGCCCTATAGGCCAGAACTCTTTAAAACCCGTGACGCGTTGTCTGTCGCATTGGAATGGGAGGAAAACCGTGAAAGTCGCTTTTATCGGAATGGGAACCATGGGTGCTGCCATGGCATTGAATATTTTAAAGGCCGGGCATGACGTGACCGTTCACAATCGCACCCGGGACAGGGAGGTGCCGGTGGCGGAGGCTGGTGCCCTGAGAGCCGCTACCCCTGCGGAAGCCGCGGCAGGTATGGATATCGTGATCACCTGCGTCAGTGACACACCGGATGTGGAAACGGTTGTGCTGGGTGCGGGGGGAGTCATCGAAGGCGCAAAGCCCGGCGCCATCGTTGTGGATATGTCCACCATCAGTCCGGCAGCGACCCGGCACATCTCCTCTAAACTGTCAGAAGCCGGTATTCGAATGGTGGATGCCCCGGTATCCGGTGGCAGCGAGGGGGCGGAAAAGGGGATTTTGACCATCATGGTGGGAGGTGAGGCTGCCGATGTGGCGGAAGTGATGCCGGTATTCCAGGCCATGGGTAAGACCATCACCCATGTCGGGCCCATCGGGTCGGGCCAGGTGGTCAAAGCCATCAACCAGGTGATCATTGCCGGCACCTATTTGAGTGTGGCAGAGGGAATGGCATTGGGGATGAAGGCGGGTCTCGACATGGAAAAAGCGGTATCCGCATTGAGCGGTGGTGCGGCCGGATCCTGGGTACTTTCCAATCGATCGGACAACATGATTCAGAATTCCTACCCTTTGGGTTTCAGGGTCAGACTCCATCAAAAAGACCTGCGCATCGCCCTTGAGGCCGCACGGGAACTGGGGGTGACTATGCCCGTTGCCGCACTTGTCGATCAGATCGAAGCGGGCCTCATCGGCCGCGGACATGGTGACGAGGATGTGTCGGCCATGGCCAGGTCCATCCGGGAACAATCGGGCCTTGGGGAATAGATTCCATTTCAGGCGGCAAATCATGACCCTTGAAAACGACAAATTAAAATTGTACCAGAAGATCTTCGACCATTCCAGCGACGGCATCGCGATCTTCGACCCCCTGGGATTTTATATCCAGCAGAACCGGGCGAATCAAACTCTTTTGGGATATTCCGACGCCGATCTAATTGGAAAAACGCCCGCCATTCACATGGGAAAGGAAAAATTCGACACCGTCTTCCGGTCCCTGGCAGAGGAAGGGCACTATCGGGGAGAGGTCGTCAGCCGCAGGGAAAACGGGGAAACGATCCGCGTCGACATGTCCGCTTTCACCGTGAAAGATGGTGACGACAATGCGGTTTGCCATGTGGTGTTGAAGCGAGAAGCCTCTTTGCCAAACCCTTCCGAAACCGTAAAGAAGGCACTTCAACTCAGTGAGGAGAAATACCGGACGGTACTGGAATCCTCCCCGGACCCCGTTGTGGTGTACGACATGAAAGGCCGTGTCAACTATATCAATCCCGCCTTTACCCGGGTATTCGGATGGTCCCTGCCGGAGTTGATCAACCGAAAGATCGATTTCGTTCCCGAAGAAAACTGGCCCGAAACGCAAGAGATGATCGCTAAGGTGATGAGCGGAAAGAATCTGTTGGGATACGAAACCCGCCGATACACCAAGGCCGGGAAAATTATCGATGTCAGCATCAGCGGTGCCGTCAGCCGGGACCGTTTGGGAAACCCGCTGAACAGTATCATCAACCTGAGGGACATTACCGGAAAAAAGCAGCTTGAAGCCCAATTGTTCCAGGCCCAGAAGATGGAGGCCGTCGGAACCCTGGCAGGCGGCATCTCCCACGATTTCAACAATATTCTCCAGGCCATTTCCGGTTATACCCAGATTCTGATGCTGGACAAGGGAAAGGAACATCCCGACTACAGCTCTCTTAAGGCTGTTGAAAAGGCGGCCCAGCGGGCAGGGGAACTGACGCAGCAACTGCTTATTTTCGGAAGAAAAGTAGAGGGCGAATTGAGGCCCATGGATCTGAATTCCGAGGTGGTCCAGGTTTCAGGGATCCTCGAACGCACCATTCCGAAAATGATCAAGATCGAGCATCGCCTTTCACAGGATCTGAAACAGATCAATGCGGATCCCGTTCATTTGGAGCAGATTCTGATGAATATAGCCGTCAACGCCAGGGATGCCATGCCCGACGGCGGGAGTCTCCGGTTTCTCACCGACAACATCAGCCTGGACCGGAACGCCTGCAAACGGCACCGGGTATCCTCACCGGGAGATTACGTTTTGTTGAGTATCTCGGATACCGGCCACGGCATGGACGGCGAGATCCTCGAACGCATCTATGAACCGTTTTTTACCACCAAGGAAACCGGCAAGGGGACGGGGCTCGGCCTGGCCATGGTCTATGGAAGCGTCCAGAATTTCGGGGGTGAAATAAATTGCACCAGCCAACCCGGCAAGGGCACGACTTTCGACATATACCTGCCGGCGCTTGAAACGAGACCTCAGGGAAATATTGATGCCGCGGAGGATGGTCATATCGTCGGCGGCGGGGAAACGATCATGCTGGTGGATGACGAAGAGGTCATCCGGGATGTGGGGAAAACCATCCTGACGCGGTACGGCTATCGCGTTGTCACGGCGGAAAGCGGCGAACAGGCCCTCGACCGCTATATCAAGGGGGAAGAGCGATGCGATCTTGTGCTTCTCGATCTCAACATGCCGGGAATGGGCGGGGACCGGTGTTTAACGGAGATCCTCAGAGCGGACCCTCATGCAAAAGTGGTCATCGCCACCGGCTATGCTTCCCGGGACCATGAGAAAGAGGCCATCGAAAAGGGTGCCGCCGGATTTGTCGGAAAACCCTACAACATAACCGAGATGATGGAAAAGGTTCGGGAAGTCCTGGATAGACTTAACTAAGGAGAACCATATGGCGACATGGCAAATTGATACCGACAATGCCCTTTATTATGAATACCATCCACCGTCATCAGACGAGGGCTGCACCTTTGTTTTCTTCAATGCCCTGACCGGGGACACCGGCACATGGGAAACGATGGTCGGCCCCACGCTCCGTGGCCGGGGACACGGCACCCTTGCCTATAACTTCAGGGGGCAGGCCGGCAGCTTCTTTGCGTCCGGGGTGACACTGGATGCGGATCTCATCGCGGCGGATGCCGTCGGTCTTTTAGGGGCGGTGGCACCGGCACGGCCGGTCCTGGTAGGCCTGTCCATCGGCGGACTTTTTGCCGCCCGGGCCTGGTTGAAGGGAACAGACGCGATCGGCCTTGTATTGATCAACACGCTGAGAAATGACGGTCCCCGTTTGAAATGGATCGGCGACGCGCTGGTTCGTGCCGTTGAGGTCGGCGGGCTGGAACTGTTCAGGGACCTTTTTCTTCCCCTGCTTTTCAACGAAGAGTGGCAGGCGGTCAATCGGGAGAACTTTTTGAAGCCGGAAGTCGCCTATACACCACTGGATCCTGAAAACGGCCACTACAAACTCTTGGCCGAAGCGGGCCGGACGGCGGACTGGGATCTTCCCTACGAAAAACTTGACCTGCCGGTACTCGTGATCACCGGTCTCCAGGACCATGTTTTCCTGGAGAAAGGGGTGGTGAAAAAACTTTCCGCTCGTCTTCCCCAAGGACGGCGCGTGGACCTTCCTGAAGCCGGCCACCTCATCCCCGCCGAACACCCCGACCTCCTGGCGGATCTCCTTTTCTCCTTTGCCGAAGAGGTATCTTAAATGGGAATCTGGCATCAATATTCGTCCCTGGCCTACCTCGCGGTTTTTTTGGGCGTATGCGGGCATGCGTCAAGCGAGTTCGTCTCGGTCCTCTCCGGGGTTGCCGGACCGGAACTCTCTGTGTGGCGGTTTCTGCTGGGCGGTTTCGGACTGGTGGTCATCGCCCTCATGTTTCCGGCCAGTCGCAACCTTTTGGAACCCTTTAAAACCCATGGGCTGAAACTGGTTTGGCTCTCCATGCTGGGAGTCGCTCTCGGGTATCTGCTGTTTCACTGGTCCCTTGATTACGCCACGGTCCCCCAGGTGGCCACCGTCGTGTCCACCATCCCGATCTTTGTGGGTCTGGTGAACCTGTGGCTCAACCGCCAGCCTTTTACCGGGGCAAAAATACTCACCGGTATCTGCGCCATGGTGGGGGTGGCCCTGCTGATCACCGACGGGTATCTTGCCAAACTGGCCGGTGCAGGTGAAAACCTAATCGGAATCCTCATGATTATTTGCTGTGCGGCGGTGATCGCCGTCTATACTGTGATGGTCCGGCCGATTATAGCAACTTACGGTGCACTGCGGATCACCGCCATCACCCTGTTCACCGGAGCCTTGGGGTTGTGGTTTGTGGTGGGGCTCTTCTGGCAGATATGGGTCAATCCCCTGACCCTCTTCGATCGCACACCGGAACAGGGTGCCGCTCTGATCACCATCGCCCTGTGGAACACCACCATCACCCAGTTTCTCTGGATCGGCGGACTGGCGGCGGTGCCGGACATCACAAGGGGAAGTTATCTGTTTTTTCTCAAACCGGTGATTGCCGCCGTTCTGGCCGTCATGTTTCTCAACCAGCACCTTACCGCCTGGCAGGTGCTGGCCATCACCGTCATCTGCCTGTCGGTGGTGGTGGAAGCGGTCTGGGCGAAATTGAAACCGTCTTCCTGAGGTTAAAAGCACGGAAGCATGGATAAAAAGCCCGAATGTATCGATGATGAATAACCCCAAAAAGGTAACATTGTTCATCCAATGCCTTGTCGATTCGATGTTTCCCGATGTGGCGCATGCCATGGTCAGGGTGCTCGACCGGATAGGTGTCCCCTTGGATTGCCCCACCGGCCAGACCTGTTGCGGTCAGCCCGCATTCAACGCCGGGTACCGGAACGAAGCCCGGATCGCCGCCCGGCGGTTCATTGAGATTTTCGAACCGGCGGAAGCCATCGTTTGCCCTTCCGGCTCCTGCGTGAGCATGGTGCGGCACCACTACCCGGACCTGCTGAACGGCGATGCCGTGTGGCGCCGCCGGGCGGCACGCGTGGCATCCAAAACCTATGAATTTTCGGAATATCTGGTGGATGTTCTGGGAGTATCTGATGCCGGGGGAGATTTTCGGGGCCGGGTCACCTACCATGACTCCTGCCACCTTCTCCGAAGCCTGGGCATCCGGGAACAACCGAGACAACTGATCCGGGGGATCGCCCGTTCAGATTTTGTGGAGATGAAGGCATCGGACCGATGCTGCGGATTCGGCGGTTCATTTTCCGCTAAATATCCGGATATTTCAACGGCCATGGTGGACGAAAAGGTAGACCATATCCTGGCCTCCGGTGCCGATGCCGTGGTCGGTTGCGACATGGGATGCCTGATGAACATCAAAGGAAGGCTGAGCCGGCGGGGTTCTTCTGTGAAGGTGATGCATATCGCGTCGCTTCTTGCCGGAGACGCCCACGGGTCGTGATGCCAAACAAGAGACGACAATATGGCAGAGATCACAACTGAACTATACCGAAAAAAAGCAAGGGATGCGTTGGAGGACGACACCCTGCAGGGCGCCATCGCCGGACTCCAGAAGCGCCTTGGGGAAGGGGCGCTGGCCGCCTATGGGAACCTGCCGGAGGGACCGGATCTTCGGTTTGTTGCCCACGAGATCCGGGAAAAGGCCATCGGCAACCTCGATATTCTATTGGAAAGGCTGGCGGAAAAGATCCGTGAGAAGGGCGGTCACGTTTTCTTTGCCGAAACCGGAGCCGAAGCGGTGGCCTATTGTCTTGACGTGGCCCGGCGCCACAAGGTGAAGCTGGCGGTCAAGGGCAAATCCATGGTCACCGAGGAGATCGGGTTGAACCGGGCCCTTTCCGCTGCGGGGATCGAAGCGGCCGAAACCGATCTCGGGGAGTACATCATCCAACTGGCCGGCGAACACCCCTCCCACATCATTGCACCGGCCATTCACAAAACCAGGGCTCAGGTGGGACGGCTGTTTGAGAAGCGGATCGGCACACCCTATACCGACGATCCCCCGGAGCTGACCATGATCGCCCGCAAAGCGCTTCGGGAAAAATTCCTTGCCGCCGACATGGGGATTTCCGGCTGCAACCTGGCCTGTGCGGAAACCGGGCATATCACCACGGTGTCCAACGAGGGCAATATCCGGATGTGCAGCACCATGCCCAAGGTGCATGTTTCTTTCATGGGAATGGAACGCGTGGTGGCGCGGCTTTCGGATCATGAGGTCCTTTTCAGGCTGCTGCCTCGCGGTGCGGCGGCCCAGAGCATGGCCACATATGTCAGCTATGTGGGCGGGCCAAGGCAGCCGGGGCAGACCGACGGTCCCGATGAATTCCACCTGGTGATCCTGGACAACGGCCGTTCCCGCATTCTCGCAGACGAACGGTACCGGGAGATGCTCTGCTGCATCCGATGTGCGGCCTGCCTGAACGTATGCCCGGTCTACCGGAAGATCGGCGGACATGCCTATGGATACTGCTATTCCGGACCGGTGGGGGCTGTTGTCACACCGCTGCTGGTGGGGATCAACCGGGCCAGTGACCTCTGCCAGGGGGAAACCCTCTGCGGGGCCTGCCAGGATGTGTGTCCTGTGAATATCAACATTCCGCGGATGCTGCTGGAGCTCCGGGCCGCCCTGGCGGACGGGGACCGGGCGTGGGATGTCACCCGGGACAGCATAGGGGAAAAAATCCTTTTCCAGGCCTGGTCCCGGTTGATCGGCAACCGCCGGATCTACGATCTTTTCCTGCGATTGTCTGCTTTGGGACAGGCGGTTCTCCCGGAAAAAAACGGGATGATAAGAAAACTGCCGCCTCCCTTTTCAGGCTGGACTAAGGGGCGGGATCTGCCGCCCCTGGCAGACCGGACATTTATCCGGCAGTGGAAGGAGATGAATCACCGGGATCCCTGACGGAAGGAACAACAGCCCCTATTTTTCTGTTGTCAGAAATGAAAACCTACAGTTTGGATGAAAGCACTGACATGCACGACACAAAACAAAACCGGTTCCTGGCCCGGGTGAGACAAGCCTTGGGGAACCCTGTGGGCAGACCGGATCCCTTTGCCCCTGACCCGGGTCATTCTCCGGATGGGGTCCTTAAAAAAATCAACGGTCGTACCCTTAAAGACTATGCCGGACTGATCAAAACGCTCGATGCCGCCGCCCCGTCCCTGAATCTGAAGGTGGTGATGCTGGAAGACACCGCTGCCGCCGCCATATCGCTGGCAGCGCTGGTTCGGGAAACGGAGACGGAATGGGGAAACGCGAAAAGTGTTGTGGCCTGGGAGCATCCCCTGATTGACAGCCTCAACCTTGCGGATGCACTGTCGGCTGACGGCGTGCCGGTCTATGTCGCCGGCCTGGCGGACGAGCCCGACGAGACCGCAGGGCGCACGGCTTTCCGAAAGCGGGTCGAAGCGGCCTATATCGGTGTCACCTCTGCGGATTGGTGCGTGGTGGACACGGCCACCCTGGTGATGAAAACACGCCCCGGACAGGGGCGGAGCGTTTCCCTGGTCCCCTCCATCCACGTGGCGGTCATCGGCATGTCACAGCTCATTGCCGATCTGAATGAACTCTATACCCTGATCCAGCAGGATGCGGCCTACCCCTTTGAAGGCTTGACCCACTGCATGACCTTTATCTCCGGGCCCAGCAAAACCGCCGATATCGAAGCCACACTGGTGCATGGTGCCCACGGCCCGAGGGAGGTTTATATCTATGTGATCAATGGGACGTGACCGTTTCTGTTTAGCCGTTCGGCGATCTCAACATTGACTCTTTGGGCATCATGACCTAATATGAAACGCATGACACGGAATATTCAACATATCGTGATCGTCTTCTGCCTTGTATCCGTTGCCGCCCTTTTTCAGCCCGGCGGACAATGCCGTGCAGAAACATCCCTCATGGAGCGGCAGCGGGAAGCTTTTGAAAACGCAGTGAACACCGTTGCCCGGCAATACGTCGGCATTCCCGCGGATTTCGGCCTTCCTTTCCAAAATACCGGGGCCATGGACAACTCCCATCTGTTCAATCTCATTTATGGTGAAGCTGCGAAAATGGCCGGCATGCGGTATCTGGGGTATGCGCCCATGGAGCGCCTCATGGAGCGGACAGACCGGGTGTCGGCACAGGATCGGATCAGGATCGGCGACCTGGTAGTGTTGAACGACGGTCTGGCCGCCCTGATCTGGGGAAAAGAAAGCCCCGACCAATTCAACATGATCTATGTCTCGGGAAAGCGCCGGAGCGTCATCACCTTCAACAGCCGGAACGTGGTATACGAAGCCTATTGGCTGAAGTACCTCAAGGGATTTTACCGGCTAACTCCCTATAATTTCTCCGCTGCAAAGTAGCGGGATTTCCTCTCTGTGTTTTTCGTAAAACTCCTCTGACCCAATACCGATTCTCATCAATTTTCGTTAGTAACTATGTTTCGGCAGGCGACTTTCCGTCTTTTTGGTTCCGTTGCGGGAGTGGAAACAAT
>CAZWAE010000016.1:26982-32212 GCA_964631805.1 uncultured Desulfobacteraceae bacterium
TGTTTCGGCAGGCGACTTTCCGTCTTTTTGGTTCCGTTGCGGGAGTGGAAACAATGCTTATTCTAATACAATGTGGCAGGTATGGCGGTAAGCATGAACTGATGTGAATCGGAACTGCGTCTGTTTGACCGAGGGGTTGGTAATTTTCAGCCGTCAAATGCTCCATGGATAATCTGTTGTAAAACCTTATGAACTCGCACCCAAGAATTCGTAAGGCAAGCGCAGGACAAAATATTTATAAGTGCTAGAGTATGTAAAATCGTTTTCTCTTCGAAACTTGTTGGCGTCGGCGCTCGCCAAACGATTTCTAAGGTGCTCAAACAGCACAAGCTTTTACAACAGATCATCCATTACGCTCATATCAGGTTAATGTAAAAAACCACGTCGGCGCCCCACTTAACTCACAATGAGCAACGCTTTTAAGGTGTAATTCCATGGACGACATCAATAGGCTTCAAACATCGGTATCCCCCGAATCCGGAACCCTGGCGGCATTGAATTATGACAACCGGTATGTGCAGGAGCTGCCCGCCGACCCGGAAACCGGCAACCGGCGCCGTCAGGTTAAAGCGGCCTGCTACTCCCGGATTAAGCCCGCCCACGTGGCCGCTCCGGAACTGGTGGCCTATTCCCGTGAAACGGCGGATCTGCTGGACCTGTCCGCGGAATCATGTGAATCAGACCTTTTTACCGAAGTATTTACAGGAAACCGGCTACAGGACGGTATGGAACCCTACGCCACCTGTTACGGAGGCCATCAGTTCGGCACCTGGGCCGGTCAGCTCGGCGACGGCCGGGCCATCAACCTGGGGGAGATCGTCAACAGGCGGTCGGAACGGTGGGCCCTCCAACTCAAAGGCGCGGGGGCAACTCCCTATTCCCGTGCGGCAGACGGCCTGGCCGTGCTGCGGTCGTCGGTTCGCGAGTTTTTGTGCAGCGAGGCGATGTTTCATCTCGGCGTCCCCACCACACGCGCCCTGAGCCTGACACTCACCGGGGAAGAGGTGATGCGGGACATGTTTTACGACGGCCATCCCAAGCTTGAACCCGGCGCGGTGGTCTGCCGGGTCGCGCCCTCATTCACCCGTTTCGGGAATTTTGAAATCTTCGCCTCCCGGGGCGAAACCGAGGTGCTGCGGCAATTGATGCACTACACGCTGCGAACCGATTTCCCCCATCTTAGAGCCCCTTCCATCGAGACCTATCTGGAGTGGTTCCGGGACGTGTGCCGCACCACCGCCGAGATGGTGGTGCACTGGATGCGGGTGGGATTTGTACACGGGGTGATGAACACGGACAACATGTCCGTTCTCGGCCTGACCATTGATTATGGCCCCTACGGCTGGCTGGAAAATTACGACCCCCAGTGGACCCCCAACACCACCGATGCCAAAGGCCGCCGGTATTGTTTCGGCAACCAACCGCAGATCGCCCATTGGAATCTGGCCCAGCTTGCCAATGCCATCTACTCTCTCATCGAAGCGGTGGAACCCCTCCAGGAAGCCTTGGCGGTCTATGTTGACACCTATCGAAAAAGCTGGAAGGCCATGATGGCCGGAAAACTGGGCCTTAACGCCTTTGAACCCGGCACGGATGATGCCCTGATCAAGGATCTGCTCACCCTTTTGCCCCTGGTGGAGACGGACATGACAATCTTTTTCCGCAGGCTTGCCCGTGTGGATATACATACCGGATCCTCGCATGATATCGTTGACGGCGACATACCGGCGCCTTTGATGGAGGCGTATTATGTTCCGGAACAGTTGACGGAATCCTATCGCAGGCGCATGGGCGACTGGCTGCAGCGATACATCCGGCGGGCGTCCCGGGACAACCTCCCGAAAAAGATCCGGACCCGCCGCATGAATGCCGTAAATCCCAAATACGTCCTGCGGAACTACATGGCCCAGCTGGCCATCGACAGGGCCGAAAAGGGCGATTTCTCACTGGTCCGCGACCTTCTCGAACTGGTGCGCCACCCCTACGACGCTCAGCCGGACAAGGAGGATTTTGCCGCAAAACGCCCGGATTGGGCTCGCCACCGGCCCGGCTGTTCCATGCTGTCCTGCAGTTCATGATATCCCTTGCCAAACCTGCAATCCCAGGCAAGTCTTGAGGAGCTAAACTTTATCCGGATCTGAACCGTTTCCATTTGTGATGGTACAAGGAATAGATGTGCCGAAGGTACAGCAACTGCTGCTTCAGGGTCAGCTTGCTTTTGCCCCGGACCCTCGTCCGGAAATGGATGGGGATCTCCACCACCGTTCGGGGAACACACCTGATCAGGATTTCGAGGCCGATTTTGTAGCCCACCGGCGACAGGGAGCCGCCGCGATGCAAAAGGGAGCTATGCATGGCGAAAAAACCGGACATGGGGTCGCTGATGGAGACCAGCGGTTTTGCCATGAGTGACGCTATCTTTGAATTCAAAAAGCGGTAAACGGTCCACCTGTCATCCGTGGAACCCCCGCTGATATATCGCGAACCCACGGCGAATTCCGCGCCGTCCTCTACGGCACGGTATAGCTTTACGGCATCTTTTCCCCTGTGTGAGAGGTCGGCGTCCATCACCACGACAATGGATCCCCTTGCATGCTTAACCCCCTCGATCACCGCCGTCGCGAGACCGCGCTGATTTTTTCGTTGAATCAGGCGGATCGGCGCGCCCTTTTGTTTAAGCATCGTGCATTTTTCACGGATGCCGTCCCGGCTGTCGTCATCGACCACCACCATTTCCCACCGAACCATGGCTTCGTCCATGGCACCGGACAGTTCCGCTACCAGGTGGGGGATGTTAATCGCTTCCTTATACGTCGGCGTGATGATCGATAATGTCGATTCTTTTGCCATTAACGGATCCGGTAGTCTTCTCCTGCGATATCGAGGATTGGCATTATGATAGGTCCTCGCTGGCTTGCAGCACCAATTTTCCGATGGGTACATTTTGAGGGCATCTTTTTTCAGCTTTGGCATAGTCGAATCGGAAAAGGTTGGACCGGATATCCGCCGGGATGGTGTTAAACAAAGACACCGCTTTTGCCCGATCCCCATAGCTGCAGTTGTACATTGATGAGCGGAGGATATCGCTGATGGGAATGCCCCCCACGGCCGCTTCGCAGATTTTTGCGCAGCCGGCACAATAGCCGGAAGCGGTTTGCCGGGCATATCGATTCAGGATCTCCCTGTCATGGAAAGAGAGGTTTTCCTTACTCATGGCTGCGGCGGCATTGGCTTGAAGGATCGTCATGTTGGGCATGGCGGAACAGATGCTGGCAATATGGGGATTTTCCCAGACAGCAATCAGTTTGGCCTGTTCCGCCGTGTACCCCTTTTTCAGAAACCGTTCGGTCATCCCCAGGGCGCTGTCGGTTTCCGATCCGATGGCGGCATAAAAATTGGCGGAGAAAGCGGCCTGGGATTTCATGGCGGTCAACCCGATTCCCGCCTTGACGCAGGCATCCACAGCCCTTTTCATCTCGTCCTTGACCATCAGCCGGTAATTGTAGCTCATCATGATGCCATCGATCCAACCCAGTTTTGCTGCGGCCAGCATGCTGTTTTCCATGTTTTTATGAGCACTGAATCCGAAAAATCTGATTTTACCCTTTGCCTTGGTCTTTTCCGCCCACTTTTTAACCGCAGGTGTCAGTTCATCTTCAACATCGCTGACATAGTGAATGAAATACAAATCGACATAATCGGTATTCATTCTCCGGAGAGATCGGTCGAGTTTCTCGTCCAGTTCGTCCGGATCCGAGGACGCCGATTTGGTCACGAGAAACACCTTTTTCCGGTCATCCGGGAATCTGGCAAAGTATTTGCCGATGGCTTTTTCGTTTTTCCCCCACCCATAGCCGTCTGCCGTATCCCAATAGGTAACGCCCATTTTCATGGCCTGCCTGAAGACGATCTGGTCGGACATTCCCAATACACCGCCCAAAGAGAGGATGGAAACATCCACTCCCGTTTTGCCGTACGGCCTGGTGGGTACCGTCGAAGGAGGGGTGTTCAGTGGTTTCTTGGCGTCTGAGGCACGGACCGCTGGAGCCAACGAAGAGATGACCGCGCCTGTACCCAGGGTCCCAACTGTTTGCAAAAAAGCCCGCCGGGAAGTCACTTTCTTTTTTTCCACCATCATATCTCCTTTTCAACCGTCGTAGCTGATGATCACCACATCGGCCGCTTCGTCTCGGATAGGAATCAGTTTTTGGTAGTTCTCGGAATGGTACCATTGCTGAAGCACCGTTTGGCTGGGGAATTGAATCGCCACGGTGTTGGTGTGGGGATGTTCACCTGCAAGGACGTTGAAGCATTTTCCCCTAAAGAGGATGTTTGCGTCAAAAGGTTCCAGTGAAACCGCGACACCTTTGATGTACTCCTCCCATTTCTCGGGATTTTTTATCGAAATATGGCCCACCAGGTAAGCTGCCATGATCCACCTCCCGTAATAAGGCGTAACGCTGTTGAGACAAGAAATTGAAAAAGATTGCCAGCGGAATTTTTTTCCGGAACCGGCTCAACTCGAACTCAGGATGCTGTTTCCGGAGTTTAAGCGAATGTAAGAGTCCTGTCAATTGAACAGGTGTCTCAGAACAGGGCAATCGCAAGTAAAAATTATCCTGCCAGGATTTTAAGTAGATAGTCGTGATCCCATGCCGCTTTAAGCCGTTTGGTTTGTAGCCCACCTTTGAGGGTTTCTTCCTGCTTCAATAGGTTTACAGCCATATGCCGTAGAATTCCAAGATTGTGCGGTGCATTCTCTTTTCGTACCCGGGAGTAGTCTTCTTTGAATGCAATATCCAAACTCCAGTGCCGACTGTTTTCGATGCTACAGTGCCCTCGGATGGATTTTGCGATCCTTCTCGCATTATTTTCAAGGCTGGAGATGAAATAAGACTTTTCTCTGGACGTAACATCATCCACCTCCCGCTGGCGAATGACCATGACGATAGTTTTGATTCCAGCCCAGAGGTATTTTCCTGGTAGTCAGCCAATATTGTCGGTTGAAAAGAGGGGGACGAGGGGACGTAGGTAAAAAATTAAGTTACTAATATTTATCTTCTGTGATATAAAAACGTATGCCACGTAAAGCACGGATAGACGCTCCTGGAGCGTTGCATCATATTATTTTTAGAGGTATCGAACGCCGTAAAATATTTAGGGATAACAGGGATCGGGATAATTTCCTTGATCGTCTTGGGAATGTGTTGTCTGATAGCGGTACGCCCTG
>CAZWAE010000017.1:0-31205 GCA_964631805.1 uncultured Desulfobacteraceae bacterium
TAGTCAGTTTTGTCGTTCTTGCAAGGGGATGGCGCTGGATCACCGCCGGTGGGATTACATTACCGCATTGGTTATACTTATCGCCGAGGTTCAGGAAGCAAACATTGCTCATGTGAGATGGTCTGCACGCTCATGCTAATGGGGACGAAAGCATAATGTCAGAATTACAAATTGCCCATCTCATGTCCGGGGGGATCATCACCAATTATTTCTGCACGTCCCGGTGCCGGCATTGTCTTTATCGTTGCGGTCCGGAGCGGATAAAAGATTACCTGGATCCTTCGACTGCCGGCCGGGTTTTCAGCCGTGTCCGCGAGATGGGATGCCGGTCGGTTCATATCGGAGGAGGAGAGCCGATGTTGAGACCGCAAAAGCTCGGGGAGGTGGTGGAAGCGGCTGTTCAGGAAGGGGTGTCCATTGAATATGTGGAAACCAACTCCTCCTGGTTCGTGGATCACGGTTCTGCGGTGGAAATACTGACATATCTCAGGGAAAAGGGGGTAGGAACCCTTCTGGTTTCCATCAGCCCGTTCCACAACGCCTATATCCCCTATAGAAGGGTACAAGGCGTGTTGGCGGCCTGCCGGGATACAGGCATCCGGCCCTTTCCCTGGACCGCGGATTTTATACACGATCTGTCCGGACTGGATGAAAATAAACCCCATGGGTTTAAGGAATATGAACGCGTGTACGGCGATGCCTACCACCGGCGGATATTGGAACGATACTGGATTCACATGGGGGGCAGGGCGCTTGATTTTTTCAGGGATTATCTCCCGGGTAAACCCGCTACACAGATACTCGACGAAAATGCCGGCAACTGTATGCCGGATCTCTCCGGTACCTCCCATTTTCACATCGATCTATACGGGAATTATATTCCCGGCCTCTGCTCCGGGCTGGCGATAAAGACGACGGATCTCGGCAACTCCCTGTCCCCGCAGCGGTACCCGGTGATCATGACCCTTGCCGGTTCAGGGATCAGGGGCCTTTTCCAATTGGCAGAAAAGAAAGCGGGGTTCATGCCGAAGCAATCCGCCTACCTCAACAAGTGCGATCTGTGCACCGAGATTCGTAGTTTTCTGGCAACAGGCGGGCATGATGTCTTTGGGGAACTGGCTCCCACGGAATTCTATACGTCCGAAAGTGCCTGATACGTTTCACCTCCCCCTGAAAACTGCGAGTTGGCAGACAGATCAAGGATTTTGAAGAAGGATGGTATCTTTTCTCCCTACCGGCAATCTCAAAAAGGACAATCATTAATCATTTTAATCGTGAGAAACATCCAAATCAGGACATAACTTGGCGATACATTCCTGTCATTACTGACAAACGCCAGTCCATCGCCATGGCATATACGACACGGAGATATCACTTTTCACCCTTCTGCAGTGTATCTTAAGTTTTCCGAAAATCGGTTAGGCGTTCTTGACCTGTGACAACCAACCCGCAATGAATCAGGTACATTAAAAAAAAGCGCCCCGGGGCAGCGTTGCGGGTCGAATTTGTTTTCAATACGGCTTGCGGCGTGCGAACGCCGTTAATCTTTTCCAGAATCCGTATTTCAGGATTTCCAATGGGAATAGGGGCGTTGAGGGCATCGATGAGGTAGGTGGCCCGTTGATCCGCTTTAAGTCGGCTGCAGTCGGAAGGGGCGTTCCCGGCCGGAGATATCGGCTCCATCTTAAATGGCAATCTCCGGATGCAATATGGAAGGTCAAACCGCAAAGTAACGGGTTTGGGTTTTTTAAACGGGCGATGGCGGTCGTCAAGGCCCAGAAGATGGTGGTTATCGTGGTGCCGGCGCCGTGCATCGGCTTGCAGGCGTTTGAGAATATCCGGACCCCGGCGGAAGTAGAGAAAACCGTGATTGGTGGACAAACCGCCTACAAATGGATATTCATCCAGCAAATAGATCTGTTCCAGCCGATCGAGCCGCTGGTAGAGGCGATGGACGGCGGTTTTGGACATGCGGGTGGAGGACCGCCAGACCGGTTCAGGCGTTCGCAGCGGATTTTGGGTGTAGCTGATGCCGTCGACGCCATGGTCTTGCGGGTCGGCGTACATACGGGATCCCGGCATGACCATCAGCAGGCCCATGACGTAATAGGAGATATGGTCGGCACTCTGCTCTAAGAAAACCACCGTGCTTTGGCCGTCGGCTTCGGTTTCACCCGGAAAACCGAAGATACCCATGGCCTGCACGGCAATGCCGGCATCGTACAGGTTTTTCATGACCGCGCGGACGGTCGCTACCTGTTTGCCTTTATCCATGGCATCCAGCGTCTTCTGGCAGCCGCTTTCAAATCCGATGGCCACACTGTTCAGACCGGCACGGGCCATCAGGCGGCACATGTCGCCGTCAAACTGCTTTTCGGCTCGCAGGTCCGTGTTCCAGATAAATCGATGGCCCCCATTGATCACCGCCCGGCTGAATTTTGTCAGATAGGCCGGATCGATCACGTCGTTGCTGAAATTGAAATGCCGGGTTCCATACTGTGCCGCCAGGCGGTCCATCTCGCTGATCGCTTTTGCAATCGGTACGGTCTGATAGCGACGCATACGGTGATCGCCGTAACGGTTCTGGCAGAAAACACATCGCCCCCAGTAACAACCGCGGCTGATGCTGTAGGGGAGCACGGTCTCCGGGGTAAGATAGGCATCCAGGTTAAGGTCTGAAAAATCTGGGGGGGGCTGACGGGTGACATCGGTGTAAACCATGCGTTTGAACCGTTTGACGGCTCCGGTCGGCAAATCGCGATGAATCACATTGGGCAGGCCATCGATGGATTGTCCGCCAATAACACGCCCCAGCAGATCGGTAAAGGGCACCTCCCCTTCGCCGCATATAATGGCATCGGCCGCTGAAAATAACGATACCAGCTGTTCATCCCCCATCACCATCACCCACTGGGAGAGATAGGCACCGCCCAAGGCGACGCAGATATGGGGAAAACGGTTTTTCAATAGTCGGGCCAGAACCAGTGCTTGAACCGACTGGGTGCCAAAGACCATAGAGATGCCGATAACCGCCGGATCTTCCCGGGCCACTTGGGGGAAGAGGACCGATTCGTAGAAATCGATATAGGGATTTACCTCCATGCGGCAATGAGTCCAGATTTGGGCCATGTTCTGCATGCCGGTGACAGTGGAGTATCCGGAAGGGGTCACGGTTGTCGGGAATGTGACGGCACCAAGAAGCCGGAAGAAAGCGTTCAAGAGGTCCCGGGCCTTTTTGTATCGGCGATAGTCGTAAAAGGTGTCCGCATCTTTGAATAAGCGGTAGGCCTGCCGGGCCAGATCCGGTTTCAAACCGAATCCCGCCGCCATCAATAAAAGGCGGTAGTGTTCTTGCTGAACCGGTGTCAGGCGGTTGTTTGACTCAAGACCCTTTTGCAGCACGGCGACCCGCTTGACAAGTTTGACCACCCGTTTTTCGCTGGCCAAATAGTGGAACGCCTCAATGCCCAAATCGATGACCTTGATCCGGTGGCCCCTTTGAGCCGCATAGGATTTCAAATAACAAAGGGCCGGATAGGGGCCTGTCAAATCCCCGGGCGGCGGCTGGAGCAACAGGGCTTGTATTTGACCGGGGTTCGTTTCAGTCTGCATATGCCGGCTCCAAAATTTGAGCTATAGCGGATTTTTTCAGAACCGCCAGATCTACAACCCGGTATGAGGGCTTGTTCAGTTGTCGATACGGGGCCGAGTGACTATATACGGGAACAGCGCCCATATATCGAACCTGTTTATTCACCACCTTAAGGAAATGATCCACCATCTCCCCGGCGAAGCGGTAGGTATGGTTTCCAACCATTAGTTGTCCCGCATTGTTCAAATGGCGAAATGATGCCAACTTGACAAAGAAACGGTGCGGGGTGCCTTTTTCGATGCCGGCGGACCGCAGACAGACCTTCACCAGGTTATCAAATGCCCACTGATAATCCTTTGCAAAGTTCTCACGGAAAGGCCGCAGGTTGATTCGCAAAACCGCGTCGTCTTTCGCCACCGATTCCAGAAGGGGTTCCGATTCGGCAGGAGGATTGTCGTCAATTTCTTGCTGCAACCGGGCCTCGAAGGTGCGCGGATCGCCTATAAAATGGCCCATGCCGAATTCGCCCTGGTGCAGGCATTTGTAAATATCGATCAGCGTGTGCGCCCGGGGCTCCGTAACGGCAGACCGGGTGGCCGCCCCTGAAACCCCGGACGTGTGCTGGACCTCGTGCAACAGATACTGGTGGCTCAGTATCTGCCCAACGGCATCGCACAGAGACGTTGCAGGGTCGTTGCCTTGTTTCGGTTCATCCATTATATTACCCCCAACGGGAGACAAAGGCCCTCACCCGGTCCGACAGGGCGGTATTCCGGTCAGCCAGAGGATCGGAAAGGTCAATTTGCAAACTGTTCACATCGCCTTTATAGTGATTGAACGGGTGTCGGCGTCCACTGGCCCCGGATGCCGCCCGCAACACGATTCTTTCCCAGTTTTCGACGCACACCTCGATCGATTTTCCCCGGGTGTTACGGATAATGGCGCCGCGGATCCGTGCGCGTGTTTTTCTCGGCGGGTGGTGAATGGCGTTATCGATGGTCTCGTCGTCCACCAATCGATCCACCAGATCCAGATCCTGACAGCGATGGAATAGCCCGGTGCGCTGGTGCAGATCATGATAACGGAAGTCGATCGCCTGGTACCAACGCGCAGGGCGGGTGTTCCGGCCTGGCTTGGCGTAGCGGTCAAGCAGCCAGAGCTTGAGCACCCAATCCAGCTTGCGCCTAAGGGAGCTGGGATCCTCTTCCAGCTTGAGATCAGCGAACGAAACCCGCAACAATGCCAGCCCTTCAAGCATCTCTTCCCACCATTGCATCATCTGCCGGCTTTCACCATCGATTTTGCGATTGGAGAAATGCTTGTGGGCGCGTTCGAGATACATATTTTGGATATCCAACGAGGTGTAGTAGCCTCTGCGACCCTCCAGTTGCAAAGGGCTGTGGATATCACGGGAAATGCGTCTTACCGCTTCAACCGGTGAATCCAGGTACGGGATATTCGCCAGCGTTCCGGCATCTAGGAGCCCCAGTACCAATCGGGTGATGCCGACCTTCAGACCCAGCGCCACCTCGGACATATTGCTGTCACCCAAAATCAAATGCAGGCGACGGTTCTCCGCATGGCTGGTAATTTCGCGCTGCCGGATGTTGACTATCCCGCGATCCGCCGTGCTGCGGTCGCTGACGGTGCGGCAGATAGCATCCGCCCGCTGGCTCACCTGGTAACCCATCCGGCGGTCGGCAGCCCGGACCGTCACTTTGCCGGCCCCGGTATAAATCTGGCGGGTGGCCAGAAACGGCACGATCTGCTGAATCGCTTGCATGCAGCGCGGCGAGACCCAATAGTTCTCGTGAGCCCCGTAGGTGTGGCCGTAATAGTCCACATTGTTTTTGAACAGATGCAGTCCGGCGGAACGCCCCGGTGATCCCGGAAATCTTCGGACCGAAGCCGCGAGCTGTTGAACCAGTCGCTCTCCGGCCTTTTCGTGGACCACCAGGTCGTGCATGGAGCGGCATTCCGGTGTGGCATATTCCAAATGACCGCTGCGATCCACGTATAAACGCCCGCCGTTACCCAAAAACTCCCCGGCAAAGGGCAACTTGGTGCTTACCAATCGATCCAGAACCAGATTCGACAGGCTTTGAATATAGTTGAGCACCGCATCCGGTTTGAACCACGGGACGGCGGCCGGGTGTTCCGCCTCGTAAACAGGCGCGTATTCGCACTCGGTCCCGACGATGTGTAAACCGTCGCTTGCCGCCAAATCTCATTCTCCTTCAATCTGCCTGAATTCGTCCAAAAACTCCTCTCCGGCCTCCTGTAAAACATCCTCGATGAATTCGTCCAGCGCTTTGCACTGCCCGTCGCTAACGGCCGCGGGCCGGCACGACCGATCCGCATCTTTTTCCCGACGCTTTTTTTTAGGGACCGACTGTTTTTTTTGCATTGCCGCCATCTATGATCCTTTCTTTAGCCTTGCAGTTGTTCTTTGACCCTATTCTGATGCACCGTCCTCAAGCCGGGAGATGAACTCCCGGCTGTCGCTGACATTGGCAAACAGCTCGCCAAATTGCTCTCGTGTTCCTTTAGACGGGTTGAGCAGCGGTACCATCCGGTGGACATCCCCATGATCGAAACCGACCACTTCCCAGTTGATCATAAAGATCTCGCGGGAAAATTTCTTCAAACATTGACTTCTAAAAAAGGCCCGCGTGCCACCCGGTGCGTTCTCGACAAATCCGTGGATCTGGTCGTCGCTCAGCAGCCTTTCGGTCAATCCCTGCTGCTGAAGACGGTAAAAAATACCCTGCTGCGGATCGATATTGTGGTATTGCAGATCCAAAACACGCAGACGGGAATCATCCCAAAGACACTTTTTTTCCCGTCGAAAGCGGTCGATCATCCATAGTTTCAGCACCCAGTCCAACCGACGGGATAGCTGCAAGGGATCATCCAAAATCTCCCATTCATCGGAGATCCGCAGCTTCTCCAATCCCTCCAAAGCCGTTTGCCAGCAGTCCAGAATCCGGTTGCTTTCGGGGATCGGTTCGGTGTCCTTTTCCCCTTCAAAGGAAACCGCCTGTTCATGTAGGATGTGTTGAATTTGCAGCGCCGAAAGCCTGCGGCCGTCTTGCAGCGCTATAGCGGTGTTGGCATCGACCGCAATCTGCTGCATTGCGCGGACCGGATCGGCAAGGGTTAAATCCTTGATCTCCCATTGCTGCTCCAGCATCTGCAAAATGATCTGGGTCGCGCCTATTTTGAGGAATCCGGCGAATTCACACATGTTGGCATCTCCCAAAATGAGATGCAGACGACGAAACCGCAGCGCATCCGCATGGTGCTCTGCGCGTGTATTGATGAGCGAGCGGCTGTACATGGTTTCAAGCCCGAACAGGGTCTCAATAAATTCGGCACGCTGGGCAAGTTGGAAATCGGCAGCGGGTGCGTTTTTTCTCTCATTGCCCACTTTCCCCGCCCCGGCATAGATCTGACGGGTCACCAGAAACGGAATGAGCAGCGCCAAGGCTTTTTCGGGATGGCCCACCAAGCAGTTATCATGGGCTTTGGCGTCCATCAGATAGTTTTCGTGGCAGCCATAGCTGTGCCCCATATGATCGCTGTTGTTTTTAAACAGGGTAATGCCGATCTCCGGCGCTGACCTCCTCGCCCATGCCATGGATCGACAGAGAATTTGTTCACCGGCCTTATCGCACGCCACCACTTCTATCGCACTGCGGCATTCGGGGGTGGCGTATTCCGGGTGGGCGTGGTCGGTATAGAGGCGGGCGCCGTTGGGCAAAGCGGCATTGATCAAACGGTTTTCACGATCGCTCAGTATTGAACGGCTGGCTTTTTTGCTGAACAGAGGCCCGCGAATATCCGTGTATGGTGTTTCGTGGCCATAGTCCCAAAGAGGCCTGGTTGCGTCCTGACCCACTCCTGCGTGGCGTGCGTATGTGTTGACCAGGAGGCAGGAGGCGTCGAAAGGCCCAAGGGACGGCGAGCCCGTTGTTTTAATGGCATACTCCTGTTCGATTCCGACGATTTTTGGAATGTGGTTCAAAGTTGTGGACATGACCTGCCTTTATTCCAGGTCGCTGCCGGCGCATACCGTGGTGCTGGGTCCGGCATTCGAAACGGAATCTTTGGTTTCACCCTGCAAGGTGCGGATGCGCACCACCCTTTCACCGCCCTTTCCGATAATACGGTACCATTCGGCCGGGTTGGTGTTGCTGGGTAGCTCTTCATTTTCTTCAAACTCGGTCCGCTGCGCCGTGAAAATATCATCCATGTCGATCCCTTTGCGGCCATCTTGAATGCGTGCCTTAACCGCTGCAAATTTAGCCCTGTTGACGATGTTGGCGATTATGGCGCCGCTGGCCAGGTCACTTAAATAGAGCCGTTTGCGCCTGCCGTCGGCATAGGTGATTTCAATCCATTCATTTTCCGGTTTTTGCATGTAAAGGTCTTCCACCGCTTGTGTGATCATCCAATCCACAGCCGCATGGGAATTGCCCAGGATCTCAAGATGACGTGCGGCAATGGGAAGGTCGGCGGTCAGGTATTTGGAAAAAATCTCTCTGGCGGCGATCTTTCCGGGGCGCGGGATGCGAATTTTACGATCCAGACGCCCGGGTCGCAGGATGGCCGGATCGATAAGGTCCTCCCGGTTGGTGGCACCGATCACAACCACATTTTCCAATGTCTGCAGACCGTCCAGTTCAGACAGCAACTGCGGTACAATGGTGGCCTCCATGTCCGAAGAGACACCCGATCCGCGGACGCGGAACATGGAATCCATTTCGTCAAAAAAGATGATCACCGGTGTGTTGTGCCCGGCCCGGTTTCGTGCCCGGGCAAACAGATCGCGAATGGCCTGTTCGGTTTCACCCACATATTTGTTTAAAAGTTCCGGCCCTTTGACGTTCAGGAAATAACTTGCACCCTTGCCGCCGCTCTTTTTCGCCATACTGTGCGCCAGACTGTTGGCCACCGCCTTGGCAATAAGCGTCTTGCCACAGCCGGGGGGGCCATAGAGTAGGATCCCTTTGGGCGGTATCAGTTTGTGCTCTTCGAAATATTCCGGATAGAGATGGGGCAGCTCGATGGCGTCCCTGATCTGCATCAGTTCCTTTTCCAACCCGCCGATGTCGGCGTAGCTGATGTCCGGCACCTTTTCCAGAGTCAGCCGATCCACCTGGCTTTTGGGCAGCAGGCTGTATACAAAAAGAGAATCGGGGTCGTACTCGACATTGTCCCCGCTGAGGATCCTGGCATCCTGCATGGGTGCTGCCCGGGTGACCAGGATCGTTTCATCGCCGTAGGTTTTGATCAGCATCCTGGAATCGTCCAGCAACTGCTGCACCGACCCCAGACAGCCGCACACCAGATCAAAACCCCGCGGCTCCACAACGTGCAGCTCGTTGTTCAGCAATAACAGTTCGCCGGCACGCATGTCGCAACTCACGGTTTTCTTGCTTCGCGTCCGCTCCCGATGGTAGTGTAGCGTACCGCTTTTCAACGGCTTGTTATCATGGTCAGAATTGATATCTATTTTGGCTTCGTAGAGACGTCCGTGATGGCGGATAATGGCGGTTTGGACACCCTCTCCATCCTGGCTGTACTGTACAAAATAACCGAACGGCAATGCACGTTTTTCCTCGTCTGATCTTCCGCCGCTCAGTTGGCGGTATTGATCCCGGGAGGCGTGCAGGGCTTCGGCCAGACGCCGGCGTTTGTCTTCCGATTCCGTGATGCGGTCTTCCAGTTGCGCCACCATTTTTTCGGTTTGTTCCGTTTGATCCGGACCCGGTTCATGGGTTTCGGCAGCACTTATGATCTTATCGACCGTTTGCTTTTGGCGGGCAGTCATTTTATGCCGCTCACGCTGCCGGGTATCATCTTTTTTGTTGCTGGTCATAGGCCCTCTTGCCACGTTCGTAGTATAGACTGCGGGTCTCCCGGTCGAAATCGATGCGGTGTTGAAGCCATTTTCGTGCCTGCCGGCGATTCCACCTTCGAAACTGGCAAACTAGATCGACAACACCGCCACCGATATCAGGGCAGTATTTACAAAAAAAACTGTTTTGGGCCGGGTTAAAAAAAAGGGTGAAGGGGCTTGCCTTTTCCGGGTGTCGATCACCGCAAAAGCACTCTCCGATATTGCCGCGCATGGTAACTCCCAGTTCCACGGCCACTTCCATAATGGGGTTGCCCAGTTCCAGGGCTGTGGATAAATCGGTTGTCATGGCATGCCTTTCATTTGGATACGTGGATCGCCCTACCCGAGCCCCAATAAACGGGCGGCGTTTCCGCCCAGCACTTTTCTTTTTTCCTTTTGCGTCAGGTGCATATTGGCCCTTAAAGCGCTGACGAGATATATCCAGCTGACACCGGCCTTAAGAGGCAGGGGATAATCGGAGGCAAAGAGAATGCGGTCGAACCCAATGGTTTTGCGGATCTCCTGAACCACAATCTCCCGATCCAGAAGCCATTCCACGGCCGCCAGATCCGCATAGATGTTCGAATACTTCTTGCCCATTTCCAAAACCTCGAACAACCAGATGCCGGGTATCTCCTGGCTGTAGGCGCCGAAGTGCGCAAAAACAATCGGTACGTCAGGGTATTTCCGAGCCCATGATTCCCACCGGTTCGGACGGGAATTCCGGCTCAACTCCACAATTTCAAAGGGACCGGGACCACAACCGCTGTGAGACAGAATAATTGCGCCGGACTGCCGACAATAATCGAAAACCATCCCCATGTGGTCGTTTGTGGCCGGGTTGAAGAATTGCGCATGGGGCAGAAATTTAATGCCTGCCAGTTTAAGCCGTGTGATCTCCGTGAGGGTGCGTTCCACATAATCACGGTCTTTGGACAAATTTACGGAACCGAAGCCAATGAGCGTTTGCGGATAGTCGTTCACCCAGTCGGCCACATCCTTGTTGGTCACATGGGTGGGTGAATAAAGGCTGGCTTTGATATGTTTCAGCAACGATTCAAAGGGCATTCGGGCCGCCTGGGATGCGGCCGCATAGGCTGCCTTAAGCTTCTGCCGAATCCCGGGGCGATCCGGGTCGGTGGGATCCGTATCGGTTGCCAGAATGACACCATGGCTTACACCGGCGGCGCGCATGTCGCCGAGAAATTTGATATCCGGTGTTTTGGGATGAATGTGGAAATCCACCACCGGCAGGAAACCGGGGGGGGCCTGTGCGGGACACCCGTCATCTGTTCCGGCTGGCACCTCGGTTGGGTATAAGGCGCCCCGGCCACGAGCGATTACATAATCGGTGGTGGTAAGGGGATGATGCAGGGCCTGTAGGGCGAGATTCAGCCGGTATTTGACCCGGAAATCCTCAGACGCAAGAAGGTGCGGCTGCAACGCATCGATCAACTCCTCTCGATCCCGACGTTTCTTGATCTGAAAAAGATCCCTGACCACCCGCCAACGGATGTCGGGCGGATCATTCAAAAGGGACTCAACAATGACGGACTTGTCCGCCAGGGGGGCAAAACCGATATATTGATCCGCTCTCTGCATAGGTTCTCGAAAAAGACATTCGGGAAAAATGAATGAAATCATCAGGCACCCCCGCGGCCGCGTGCGGTCGAAGGGGTGCGCAATCGTGTTGTACCGATTAAAAAGGTAGCCGTCCGGCAGCCATCAAATAAAAAGCGGGAATCCATAAACCCACAAATACCCATGCAATGAGTGAATAGGCGACAATACCGCCGGATAGCTTGCCATAGAAGGACAACCAGACTTCAAATGTCAGTATCGCGTAGCCTAGACAGGCCAGGGCCAGGTAATTGCTTGGCGCTACCAGTTGTTTGCCGTCGGCCAGTACCGGGCCGCCGGTATAGAAAAGAACCATGTAGATGACCGATATAAGCGCCACGGTCAGACTAACATTGCCCACCGAACGCAGGTCCTCAAGACCCGTCAACAGGGCATAAGCCACACAGCAATACAGAATTCCGTGGGAAAAAAGCAGGCCCGCCGTAAATGCGTCTTTGAAGACGGCCGCCTGCAGAAAGGCGCCAAGCACCACCACGGCGCCCACGAAAGCGGTAGCGGCCCCCGTGCCCTTGGCCTCACCCTTGCCTAAATTCAACAACGCCACCGGCAACCACATTATGGCAATCGCTACGAGAAGTGCAGTCGTCATTTTTTTCTCCTTTCTGAACACTTTAAGATTGGTTTTAAAATTTCCACGACAAGAATTGACATTTCGGGTCACCCCCCATGGGATAATATACCAACCCCCTTTCGTAGCATAATGAGAAATTTTCAGCCGCCGATATGCGACATCCTGCGCCGGCCGCCGGTACCGGCATCGGTGGCCGTCATATGATGTTTGAGCGGTTTTTGGTTGATGGCATGACGAATCAATTCTCCGAGTTGCCGTTCTCCACCGCTGCCAGCCAATGCGGGGCGCAAATCGATTTCGTTATCCGCAGCCAGGCAGGGGCGCAATTTCCCCTCGGATGTCAGCCGCAGCCGGTTGCAGTTTCGACAGAAACGATGGCTGATGGCGCCGATGAAACCGAGTTCACCCCGACCGCCGGCCCACCGGAAACGCAGAGCCGGGCCGTCCAACTGCGAATTGATAATCGGGATTAGCGGCCCCAACCCTGCCAATCGCCGGTGGATCTCCTCGACGGGTACAAAACGGTCCGGCCCCCAGAGGCTCCGGTTACCGATGGGCATATATTCGATAAAGCGCACCGAATAGGGTTCCGCAATGGCCAGGCGCCCGAAATCGGTCAGTTCGTCATCGTTTATCCCGCGAACGACCACCACATTGATTTTGATGGGATCGAACCCCGCCGCGTGCGCCCTGGTAATACCGCGCCAGACGGCATCGAAGTGGTCCCCCCCCGTAATCCGGCGATATTTGGCGGAATTTAATGTGTCCAGACTGACATTGATATGGCGCAAACCTGCTGCATATAACGATTCGGCCATTTCCTCGAGAAAAACGCCGTTGGTGGTGAGCCCCACAGCTTTGATCCGGTCAATATCGCTGATGCGCCGGATCAAACCGGCGATGCCGCGCCGCATCAGGGGTTCGCCACCGGTCAATCGGATTTTAGTGATCCCCTGCTGACCCGCTGCCCGAACCACACGCACGATCTCTTCAAAGATCAGGATAGGCGTTCGCTTCGGATAGATCGGTTCGCGACCGGGTGCGCAGTAAAAACAGCGCAGGTTGCAGCGATCGGTGACCGAAACCCGCAGATAATTTACGAGACGCTGGCGGTTCTGGCTATGGATGGCAATTTTCTCCTCAAGAGTACTAAGATTCCGAGTTATACTGCGGTACCCTTTCTGCAAATTTCACACCAAGGTTGGAAAAATGTTGCCGCACAAGAGGCAACATGATCCAAATAAAGAACTATTCTTTATAAATTCAGACAATAAGATCTTTTCAAAAGGATCTTTAAATTTCCACAAACCGATTCGCAGTCAGGATACCGACCTCCTGGCAGATCAAAAAGCATCAATTCTGAGCCTCTTTCACCCCATTCGGCCCCATAAGAATATTTTCTAATTATATCAAAAGCTAATGGCCATCGGCCGCGAGATTTGTGGGGCTTTTCTTCCCCCGGGGGTGGATGTGATCGGGGGACTTTCCGTGATGAGTGATTCAAATTTCCTCAACAATAATGGAGCATCTCATGCCTCGAATCCGTCTACGAATTGTATTGGCATGTACATTGCTAAGGGTAAGTGCAATGTCGAAGCGCGCCATGTTGAGCAGGCGCAAGGAAAGGCAGCCATCCGCACTGCCATATTCGATAAATAAACCCAGGAGCTTTAATGCTTGCCTTGTATAAGCTGAAACGACGGGCCGGCACCCGCAAGGCCTTCGATCATACCATGCGCACGGTATGTCAGGAGTGTGGCGGCGGATGCGGACTGATCGCTTACCTCAAAGAGAACAGGATTGTCGATATCCAGGGCGATGAAAGCCACCCCATCAGCCGGGGACGGTTGTGTGCCCGCGGCACTGCATTTGTCCAGGGAATTGGGCACCCCGAGCGCATTACCCTGCCGGCTTCCCGAAACCGCCTGCAGGGTGCCTTCGAAGCATCGGACAACTGGGAAAAGGCCTTGGATCATCTGGCGAAGCGGCTGCGCCGCATGCAGGAGCGTCATGTACCGGAGGCATTGATGATCGGGTGTGACCCGGCGGCGGGTTTCGATTTTTATATCGGCGCACGGCGGTTTGCCGCCCTTTGGAAGACCCCCCATGTCTATTCGCCCCTCTATGGATCTTCTACAGGCAATACCGGGAACACTTTTTTTTCAGCGATCCCATGTTCCGACCCGTGTTCCGAGTGGATCGACAGCGGAACACTTTTCATGATCAACACCGATTTGGCTGTAAGCCACCCCGTGGCCTTTGGCTGGGCATTGGATGCCCGGCAGCAGGGGGCTAAGATCATCGCCGCTGATACGCGATTTACGGCCACCATGTCCAAGGCGGACCGGGCCCTGGTCATCCATCCCGGGACCGGTAACGATTTGGGCCTGATGGTGATGAAAATGCTGCTGGCCGAAAACCGTCATAATCCGCAAGCTGCGCCCCATAAGGATTCCCCCGCCTGGCAACAATCCTATGCAGATATGTCTGCGGCAGGTGCGGAATCCCATATCGGCCTGGCGGCGGATGAGATCAAGCAGTTGATGCGGTTTTTGGCCGACCATGCCCCGGTAACCCTGATCACCGGCAGCCAGTTGGCTCTTGAGCCCCATTACACCATTTGGCCCGCATTGGCAGCGGTAATGGGGTGGACCGGGGCATCGGGCGGCGGCTGGTACCCGCTGGACAGCGCCTGGCCGCCGGTAGATCCCGCGGCCGATCTCGATGAAATGCCGACACCTCCGCTGACAGGTGGCCCATGGGGTCATCCCTGCCGCGCAGATGGCGAATACCCGGAAAGCGAAGTGCCGACCATACGAACACTGATCGCCGGCGGTGATTGGCTGGGACGATATGGCGCCCCCTTTGGTTCGCGGGCGAAAGATATGGATTTGACCGTATATTATGGACGCTTTCCCGATCAAACCCGCAGCTCGGCCCACACGGTGCTCCCGGCGGCCATGTGGGCCGAAACAGACGTCCTGTGCATTTCCAACGATGGCGTCATCCAGTGGGCGCCGCGAATCGTGCCGCCGCGGGATGCCTGCCGCAGCGGCCTTGGGTTCTGGTCGGGATTGGCCCGGCGCCTGGGATGGGAAACACATTTTCCCTGGGAAACGTCTGAAGGGGATATCGACCGATTGGGATTTTATGAATGGATGATGGGTTTGAACCCGCATACGGCGGCTTTGAACATCGAAACGATTGTGGAGAATCAGCAACCGGTGGCCTGGGCCCCTTCCGGCCTAAATGGCCCGGAAACAGAAAGTGCCACCAATAGCGCCGCCCCAATCGATTTTCCGGCAGCGCCGGCCCTGTTGTCGGCAGGTGTTCCCCGAAAAGCCGATGAGGCGTTTCCCCTGTGGCTCTACACGGACCTGAGTGCCGAAGGGGGGGTCGAATCGGCAGGATGGTACCCCTGGCTTGCCGAACTGATGCCGGATGAGATGATTCATATCCACCCGGCCGAGGCAAGTACCCTGGGAATTGCCACCGGTGATGACATATTGTTGACAGGCGCACGGGTAAAAATGTCCGGGCGGGCATACGTAACCCGGACGGTGCCTCGAAGAACGGTCTGGGCATCCCCTCGGATATCAACCCGGATCATACCCGCAGGGGATGGACAACGGGTGCTGGTTCATAAAAGCGGTCAGACACCGGATGAAGCCCGTAAGCTACTGAAAGTGATGGCCCCATGAACAGAAATCCGGCCCCTGTTAAATTGCCGTCCCATCTCCTGATGGTAGACGAAGCGCGCTGTACCGGCTGCAACACCTGTACCGTAGCCTGTAAACTGGAGCATGGCTGGCCTGCAGGACCGCGGCCGATCAAGGTCTTTGCGGTGGGACCTGTGGAAACCGGTTCCGGGCCGGCCATGAACCATGTGGCGGTTTTCTGCAGGCATTGTGAACGCCCCGCCTGTGTGACGGCCTGTCCCACGGGAGCCATGCAGAAAAGCGACGACGGCATCGTTTTCTCCGATCCGGATCTGTGTATCGGCTGTCAGACCTGCGCTGCGGCCTGCCCGTTCGGTGTGCCCGAATTGAATCCGGATGCCGGAAAAATTGCCAAATGCGACGGCTGCAGGGCGCGCGTGGCGCAGGGAATGTGGCCAGTGTGTGTTTTAAAATGCCCCACCGGCAGCCTGCGCTTCAGCGCGCCGGACCGGGTGGTGCAGGAACGCCGCACGGCCACTGCCGTGCGGATTGAATCCGCCCGGGTCAGCTGCAAGGAGATCCAATGATCCGGTTAAACAATATAAAAAAAAGGGACGCTTTTCTGGAACGGGTGATGGCAAAAAGCGGTCAGAACCTGCGGGATTGTCTGCAGTGCGGGAAATGCAGCGGTACCTGTCCCGTTACCTCACAAACCGTGGGCGGGCCCCGTGGCCTCATCGCCAAGATCCTCGGCGGCATGCGGGAACAGGTACTGAAGGACACCACCTGGTGGCATTGTGTGAGCTGCGGCTCCTGCGCCAATCGATGCCCGGTGGAGATCAACATCTACCCGGTGGCCACAGTCTTATGTGAAATGGCGACCCGATCGGGCCTGCGGCCGTCGGAGCCGGAAATTCACCTGTTTGAGGAGCTTTTTTTAAAGTCGGTGCGCAAACATGGACGGGCGAATGAATTGTCTGTCGTGCTGCAGTTCAATTTGCGGACCCTCAAACCCTTCAAGGATGCCGTGGCCGGTGCCTGTCTGCTGCTCAAAGGGGCCATCCGCCCGGAGGCGTTTTTGGCCGGTGCCGCATCGAACCCGGCCGTTGCGCGCATTTTTGAGCGAGTGCAGCAGGTGGGGCAGGAAAATAAAGCATGATGAAAATCGGTTATTATCCCGGCTGTTCCCTGGAAGGTACGGCACGCGCTTATGATCTGTCCGCCCGGCAAGTGTGCGAACGATTGGGCGTGGAACTGACCGATATCCCCGGATGGACCTGCTGCGGCAGTTCCCCGGCGTTGAAACTGGACGGCCTGCTGTCGACGGCGCTGGGGGCGCACAACCTGGTTCAAACCCGGACGCACGAATTGGATTCGATTGTGGCTCCCTGCCCCTTTTGTTTCCGGCGTTTGAAAAGCGCCTTGGACGAAACCGGCAAAGACCGGGGTTTGAAAACCCGTGTGGAAAGCGCCATTGCAGCGCAGGTGGACGAAAGGGTGACGATTTACAACCTTTTGGGTTTTTTACGCCACACCGTCGGCCTTGAAGCCATTGCCAAATCCGTTGTCAAGCCGCTAACCGGACTCAGGGTCCTGCCCTACTACGGTTGTTATCTGGTGAAACCGGCTCAGATTACAAATTTTGACGATCCTGAAAACCCCGTCACCATGGACGACATACTGGCAACGCTGGGTGCAGAGATGCTGGATTGGGACTTCAAAACCGAGTGTTGCGGCGCCGGGCTGTCGGTTTGCCAAACCGAAACCGTGGAACGCCTATGCCGGCGCCTTGCCGACGAAGCCCGTTTTCGTCGGGCGGACATCGTCGCGGTGGCCTGTCAACTGTGCCAGGCCAACCTGGATATGCGTCAGGGGCCGGCCGACCGGTGGGGACGACCGGGGGCCGGTGTACCGGTGCTCTATTTCACCCAATTGATGGGCCTGGCTTTCGGGTTCTCCGCCAGGGATATGCGTCTGGGCTATCATCTTGTGGATGCCGGATCAGTGCTGGAAACAAAAGGTTTACCGACATGAAAAAAATCGGGGTCTATATCTGCCACTGTGGTACCAATATCGCCGGAACGGTTGATGTTTCCAGGATCAGCGACGAAATCGGGGAAGAATGTCCGGAGGTGGCGGTCTGCCGGCACTACAAATACATGTGCAGCGAGCCGGGACAAAAACTGATCCGGGAAGATATCGCCGAGATGGGGCTGGATCACGTGGTGGAGGCCTCATGCTCGCCGAAAATGCATGAACCAACCTTCCGCAACGCCGTATCGGCTGCCGGCATGAACCCATATCTGTTCGAGATGGTCAATATCCGGGAGCATTGCTCCTGGATATCGGATAACCCGGACCTGGCCACCGGCAAGGCCAAAGACCTGATTCGGGGCGGTATCGCCAGGGTCGCGCACCACCGGCCGCTGAAAGGCTCCAGAAAACAGGTCAACCCCACCGCCCTGGTGGTGGGAGGCGGTATTGCCGGGATCACGGCAGCGCTCAAGATCGCCAATGCCGGCTATCAGGTTTATCTGGTGGAAAAAGAGGAGATCATCGGGGGGCGTATGGCCCAATTCGACAAAACGTTTCCCACCCTTGATTGTGCCGGATGTACCCTGACACCCAAAACCAGTGAAGTGGGCCGCCATCCCAACATCGAAATTTTGACCAAGTCCGAGGTGATCGGTTTGAGCGGTTTTGTGGGCAATTTCGAAGTTTCCGTCCGCCAGAAACCGCGCTATGTCGATCTGGAGAAGTGCACGGGATGCGGGGATTGCCAGGAGGTCTGCCCCATTGAGGTCTCAAGCAAATTCGAATGCGGCATGACTACACGGCATCCCATCAGCCGCCCCTTTCCCCAGGCCATTCCAAACACTTACGCAATTATGCGCGCCGGCCTGCCGCCCTGTCAGAACGCCTGTCCGGCAAGCGTCAATGCGGTGGGGTATATGAACCTGACCGGCCTGGGAAAGTTTGACGAAGCATTGGCATTGGTGCGGGAAAACATGCCCTTTGCCGCCATCTGCGGACGGATCTGCTTCCATCCCTGCGAGCAGGCCTGTAAACGCGGACAACTCGACAAACCGGTTTCCATTTGCAATACCAAGCGTTTTCTCGGAGATCGGGAACTGGCCGCCGATAAATTCACCCATCCGCCCATCAAGGAATCACGGGAAGAAAAAGTCGCCATCGTGGGATCCGGCCCGGCCGGTCTGGCCGCGGCCTATTACCTGACCCTGGAAGGATACCAGGTGACCCTGTTCGAAAAACTGCCCGTGGCTGGCGGCATGCTGACGGTGGGCATTCCCGAATACCGACTGCCCAACCATATCGTGGCTGCGGAAGTCAAAAATCTCGAAAGCATGGGTGTCGATGTTCGCACCGGAATTGCCTTTGGCAAAGATATCACATTGGAGACGCTTCAAAACGATGGCTACAAGGCGGCTTTTATGGCCATCGGTCTGCATCAAAGCCTTCGCCTGGGTGTCGAGGGAGAGGACCTTGACGGGGTGCTGAACGGGGTCGATTTCCTGCGGGATGTGGCCATGGGAAACCAGGTTCCCCTGGGCCGCAAAGTCATCGTGGTCGGCGGCGGCAATGTGGCCATCGACGTGGCCCTGACCGCAAAACGGGTTGGAGGGGAGCACGTCTCCATGGTGTGTCTCGAATCCCGGGAGGAGATGCCGGCCTGGGAACATGAAATCGAAACGGCCATCGAAGAAAAGATAGATATGGTCAACTGCTTCGGTCCCAACCGCTTCCTCGAAAACGACGGGAGAGTGGCCGGTATTGAATTCAAACAATGCACCTGCGTTTTTGACGATAACAATTGTTTCAACCCGCAATATGACGATAAAGAGCTGAACGCCATCGATGCCGACACCGTTATCGTGGCCATCGGGCAGAAAACGGACCTGGCCGATTTTGAAGGGCAAAATATTCCGGTAACGTCCAGAGGGCTGATCGAAGTTGATCCAGATACGCTGCAAACCCCCATTGAATGGGTGTTCGCCGGAGGGGACAGCGTTCTGGGACCGCGCAGTTTTGTAGAAGCGGTGGCCCATGGCAAACGGGCTGCCGAATCGATCCACAGCTATCTGGCCCATGGCAGTCTTCGGGTTGTTCAAGCCCCGGAAGGGCCCATGGATGAGAATTTAACCGAGGAGGAGGCCCAACGGGCGAAATCCATTGACCGGCAGGCCATGCCGCAAATCAGTGTTGAACAGCGTGGGGGAAATTTTAAAGAGGTCAACACCGGATTTACCGAAGAGATGGCCGTGGCCGAAGGCCGGCGCTGCATGAGCTGCAGCATTTGCTGCCAATGCGGTGAATGCGTTCGCAAGTGCGGTCCCCAGGCCATCGACCTGAAAGCCGCCGAGCGGGTTCGGGAGCTTTCTGTGGGCGCATTAGTGGTGGCCACTGGCGTCGATCTGTTCGACGCCAGGAAATATCCCGAATATGGGTTCGGACGCCATCCGGATGTGATCACCAACCTGCAATTCGAGCGCATGTGCAATGCCTCCGGCCCCACCAAAGGACAGGTGCTGCGGCCCAGCGACAGCACGGTGCCGGACACGGTGGTTTTCGTCCAGTGTGTGGGCTCGCGGGATCGGGCCAAGGGCGCGGAATACTGTTCAAAGGTTTGCTGCATGGTCAGCGCCAAACAGCTCAGCATTTTCAAGCACCATAACCCGGAGGGCCAGGCGGTCGTTTTTTACATCGACAACCGCACCGCCGGCAAAGGGTATGAAGAGTTTTTAAGACGCGCCATCGAACAGGAAAAAGCACACTACATTCGCGGACGGGTCGCCCGGGTGTTTCAGGAGGGGGGCCGGCTCATGGTGCGGGGTGAAAACAGCCTGGCGGGTACGCCCGTAGAGGTGGCGGCCGATCTCGTGGTGCTGGCCACCGGTCTGACGGCCCGTGGGGATACCATGGATGTGGCCCGGGCGTTGAATCTTTCCACGGACAAGGACGGTTTTCTCATCGAACTGCATCCCAAACTGGGACCGGTGGAAACCGCCCTTGCCGGTATCTATCTCGCCGGGGCCGCCCAGGGGCCTAAAGACATCCCTGAATCAGTGGCCCAGGGGGGTGCCGCCGCCGCCGAAGCGCTGGCACTTTTCGGAGTGGGTGAAGTGGAGGTGGAGCCCACAGTGGCGGAGGTGGACGCCCGGTTCTGCACCGGTTGTAAAACCTGCGAAACGCTCTGCGCCTATTCGGCCGTCACCTTTGACGAGAATCAAAAGGTGGCGGTGGTCAACGAAGCGCTCTGTCAGGGTTGCGGAACCTGCGCGGCCGCCTGTCCGGTGGCCGCCATCGCCGTGCATCATTATACGCCGCAGCAGATATTCGCTCAAATCGAAGGGATGTTGGCATGAGCGGTTTTGAACCGAAAATTATCGCTTTCCTATGCAACTGGTGCTCCTATGTGGCCGCCGATGCGGCCGGTGTGTCGCGTTTTTCCCAGCAGACCAACGTCCGTGTGATACGGGTATTCTGCTCGGGTATGGTCGATCCGAGTTATGTGATCAAGGCCTTTGCATCGGGGGCGGACGGCGTACTGGTTGGGGGGTGTTTCCCGGGAGACTGCCACTACATTTCCGGCAATATCAAGGCGATGCGGCGGGCGCCGCTGCTAAAGAGATTGCTGGCCGAATTGGGTGTGGAAAAGGAGCGTTTCCGTCTGGAATGGATCGCGGCTTCCGATTCGGCTCCCTATGCCCGCATCATCAACGCAATGTGCGACGACATCCGCAGTCTGGGGCCGTATGCCGCACAACGGGAGGTGGCATGACATCGAAACCGCCCCGTACTCTGGCCATTTACGCCGCCACCGGGTGCCGTGCCTGTGAACACGTGCTGCTGGACATCCAATACCAGATCCAGGCGGTGACACCATGGTCGGAGATCGTCTTTTGGCCCTATGTGTTGGGATCGGACCTTGCGGCGTTAAACCGCCACCACCGGATCGATGCCGCTTTGTTCATCGGTGCCATAGGAACATCCTCCGACCGTAAGGCAGCCCTTATCTTGCGGGAAAAGGCGCAAATACTCCTGGCATGCGGGGCCTGCGCTGCATTCGGCGGGTTGCCCGGTCTTTGCAATCTTGCGGGAAAAAGTAGCGAAGATCCGGATGCGGAAAATCAGGAGATCCACCCTGATGCTTCCGGGAGCACGCATTTTTTACCTTCGGTCGAATCGTCCGTGTCCAGTCTTTACCAGGTCGTTCATGTGGATTATGCGGTCCCCGGCTGTCCGCCCACTCCGGCCCTTTTATGGTCGGCCCTGCAGGCGGTGATCTGCGGACCTGCTGCCGGGTCCCGGCTGACCTATGCCCTGGCCCGGCTGCCGGAAAATATCTCCCGGTCCATAGCAGCCGGTGTCCTGCCACCCAGCGGAAGCGTATTTGCCGGGAAAAAAGCTGTTTGTGCCACCTGCTGCCGGGGCAAAGAGGAAAAACGATTTTCGACCCTGAAGCGGACCCATGAGAAATACGAGGCCACAGGGAGGTGCCTGCTGGAGCAGGGCCTGCTCTGTTTGGGTGTTGCCACCCGGGAGGGCTGCGGCGGGCTCTGCACGGCGGCGGGGCTGCCCTGCCGGGGTTGCTTCGGGAAACCGGAAGCGGTTTACGATCCCGGCGCCAAAATGGTTTCCACCATCGGTTCGACCTTCGATTCCCAGCAACCAGAAGAGATCGAATCACTGGCCGACGCAATGGTGGATCTGACCGGTACGTTCTATCGCTATACTTTCGCGAGCCAGTGTGCGATGGCGAGCAAAACGGAATAGGGAATTTTTATGCCAGAGGCATCAATCATAGATTCCATACGATGGCAGCAAAAACCGACGCGGGTCGTCATCGGCGGTAACGGCGGTTCTGCCGAAACGCTCCTGCAAACGACCGCCTCTGTTTCTTTTGTAGATCTGTGCAGGGGGCGACCAGTGGAGGAGGTGCCCAGAATCGCGCCTGTCATGGGACCCTCCCATCACGTTGTTGCGGCCATGGCCCTGGACCGGCTGTTTCAGGTCGCCCCCCCCGAACTTGCAACCAATATGCGAAAAGCGCTGGTGCAGGCGCAATTTTTGACCCATCATCTACGGAAATTATATTTTCTGATTTCCCATTGGACCAACCCGTTGATCTCTATACGTTCAAAAGCCCGGGAACATTGTGCCCTGCCACACGCGTTTGAGATGATGCGTAGGATCATGACCCATCTGGCAATGGCTCAGGAGGCCGAAACGATCCTGGGCGGGCGTCCGGAACACCCGTTGACCGCCGTGGGAGGCGGGGTGAGCCGTTATCTGAAGGAGGATCATCATCCACGCCTCACCGACATTGCGGCATCCTGTGTCGACTATTCCACGGTTCTGGCGGATTATTTTTTCACATCCGTATTCACTAATGCCGGCGTGCTGAACGTCATAAAAGGCCCCGATTTTGACCCCCTTAGCGCCCTATGTCTGTCGGAGGCCGAAAATATAATCGTGCTGCATGATGCGTGGGCAGCGGAAAAGGACCGCTTCGGTGTCGATCGTTTCCCTGAGAAGATAGACTTTTGTCATGAAAACTGGACCCGGACGCCCTTTGGCCACGCCCGGGCCAATGGAGGGTCGAACACTGAAAGGACGGCCGACGGCCAACTCTTCTTTACGGGCCCTCTGGCCCGTCTGAACCGGGGATTTCCCTTTTCGGCGGCGGCGGCCGAACAGGAGCGCCAGCGGCTCATTGCCACACTGGGCCCCTTACCCCGTCATGAAGTGCCGGCAGCCTATTGGGCATTGGTGATTGAGGTGCTGCAAGCCGCGGCAGACCTTCAGCAATTTTGCGAAAAAGAAAAGCTGACCGGCCCGGCCCTGCGCACCATCCCAACCAAAATCGGGACCACCGGCGCAGCGGCATTGGAATCGCCCTCGGGTGTGATCTGCCATCACTACACAGTGGATGAACGCGGTATCGTAAAGGAGGTCTTCGCCCTGGACACCGATGCTGCCAACAACGGCCTGCGCTGCCGGCTGGCAAGAGCCATCGTCGCAAAATCCCTTTCCCGGGGAGGAGACAACACCGCGGTGAAACGGAATATCGAACTGGGTCTACTGCCGTTCTGAGGCACCCATAGGGGAGGAAACGAAATTGAGCATCAAAACCTTGATCATCGATCCGGAGAAATGCTCGGGCTGCCGTGCCTGTGAAAGCTATTGTGCGCTGAAACATGAAGCGCACTGCAATCCGGCCCAGGGACGCATCCGCATCGTCAAGTGGGAGCAGGAGGGCATCTTTGTGCCGGTCAATTGCATGCGCTGCGAAACACCGGCCTGCGAGCGGGCATGTCCCCATCAGGCCACCTTTCGCAACTACACCACCGGTGCCATGGAGGTGGACCCGTATCGGTGTATCGGATGCTTTGGCTGCGTCTTTGCCTGTCCCTTCGGGGCCACCTTTGCGGATCCTGTCAACGGGCGGATTTTGAAATGCGATTTGTGCGACGGCGATCCCACCTGCGCCAAAGTTTGCCCCACCGGCGCTATTACGTGCGAAGACGCCAGCCAGACAACTTACCTGAAACTGATCGCCAATGCCCGGTGCCTGCCGCAGCTGATAGAGCAGGCCGTTGGCGTTAAGGAGCAGCCATGAACGGATGGGTCGGCAAGATACTCAAAATCGATTTGACCGATGGCGCCATCACCACCGAGCCCACCGCGGACTATGCGACGGATTACATCGGCGGCCGCGGGTTGGGTGTACGCCTGATCTACGACCACTACCAGCCGGGTGTCGGTGCACTCGATCCGGGCAACCCGCTATTGTTTAACACCGGACCCCTCACCGGCACGGCGCTGCCGGGTTCGGGCCGGGTGGATGTCACCGCCCTTTCTCCCATGAGCAACCTGCGGGCCAAATCCAATTTCGGTGCCTACTGGGGGCCGGAGCTCAAATTTGCCGGCTACGATCACCTGCTGATCACCGGTCGCGCCGAAAAGCCCTGCTATATCCGGATCGATGAGGGCCAGGTCGAGATTCGCGATGCCGGGCATCTCTGGGGAAAGGATACCTTTGATACCCAGAAACGGATCCAGCAGGAATTGGAGGACCCGCAGATCAAGGTGGTCTGCATCGGTCCGGCCGGCGAAAATCTGGTCCCTTTCGCCTGTCTGCTCACCGAAACCGGGGATGCGGCGGGGCGCACCGGAATGGGGGCGGTGATGGGCTCCAAGAATCTCAAAGCGGTGGCTGTGCGGGCCACCGGCGGCATCGGTGTGGCCCGGCCGGATCAATTCCTGGAACTTTCCATCGGGATCAACCGGGAGATCCGCAAACATCCCGCCTACGAAGAGCTTTCCCAATGGGGCGTATCCCGGGGGGTGCAGATGATGTACCAGATGGGCTTTTTCCCGGTGGGATACTTCGAGGACGTGTGCTGGGATGAGATCGTCGAAAAATACGGCGGCCCCGATTACGTGCAAAACAACCAGTTGAAAAACGTGGGCTGCTTCTGCTGTCCCAACCGCTGCATGAACTTTCTGTCGGTGCCCCATCTGGGCAAGGGGGTCACTTCCTGCGAGCCCTTTTCCGGTTTTACCGGTGCGGTCTGGAACCTGGATATGGACGTATTCTGGGAGGCCACCCTGCTGGTCAACAAGCTGGGGCTGGACTGCACCGAAACATCGGCGTCCATCGGACTTTTGATGGAACTCTATCACGATAAGCTCATCACCGCCGATGATACCGACGGGATCCCCATGGAGCGCGGCAGCAAAACGGCCATCCTTAAAACCATCGAAAAGATAGCAGCCCGCGAGGGGTACGGCGAACTGCTGGCCCAGGGACAACTGGCCGCGGCAGAACATTTCGGTCCCGAAGCGGCCGCCAGGGTGGACCTGGTCAAAGGGCTGGCTCCCCATGCCTACGAGTTCAGGTCCTTCAAGGGCACCGGCCTGATGCAGGCCGTCGGGCATCGCGGCGACCCGCTGCCCTTGCGGGGCAGCCTTCTGGAAGTGGACTGGCACCACAACAACGACTGGTTTCAGCAGGTGGCCGAGGAGCAGTTCGGCGACCCTAAGGCCGCCATACCCACCTCCTACCAGGGCAAGGCCCGTTCGGCCGTCATCTCCGAACATATGGAACGGGTGGCCGATAATCTGGGCATCTGCAAATGGCTGTACGGCCTGTTTGTCTACCAGGATGTGGAGATGGCCGCACAGGTGTTCAACCTGGTCACCGGAAAAGAGTGGGATGCAGAAAGATTATTGGAGGTCTCGGAACGGGTCCGGAACCTGGAACGGATGTTCGACGTGCGTCAGGGGCTGCGCCGCAAGGATGACAGCCTTCCCGGAAAGTTCTTCACCCAGCCTTTGACCAGCGGACCCTACAAAGGAGAGGTGATGGACGAAACCCGATTCGAACAGATGAAAGACGAGTACTACGATATCCGCGGATGGGACAAAAAAACCGGCATTCCCACACCCGAAAAGCTGTCGGAGCTGGGGTTGCAGGCGACGATCGAGGAAAACCAATGAATATGACAACGCGAACGGACATTCTGGAAAAAGGCGCCATCCTGCAGCGGGACAAAGAGACCTATGCGGTGGCGCCGCACATTCCCGGCGGATTCATCGGGGTGGGCGATTTCAAACGGCTGGTGGATGTGGCGGAACGCTATCATGCCGCCGCGCTGAAGATGACGTCGGGGCAGCGTATTGCCGTCATCGGTTTGAAGGAAAAGGATCTGGACGCCTTCTGGCAGGATGTACAGATGGAGATCGGCTACGCCATCGGACTGTGCGTGCGCATGGTGAAATTCTGTCCGGGCACCACCTGGTGCCGGCACGGCAAACAGGACGCCATGGCAATCGGCATGGAACTGGATAAAAAGTACCATGGTCAATTTCTTTCGGCCAAATTCAAAATCGGCGTGGCCGGCTGTGAGTATGCCTGCAATGCGCCCGTTTTCAAGGAGGTGGGGCTCACGGGCCTGCCCGAAGGCTGGACCGTCACCGCCGGCGGCACCTGCGGGGCCAGGCCCCGCCTGGGGGACGTCATTGCCGAGGGCCTGAGCGACGAAGCCGCCCTTTCTATGGTTTCCCGTGTAATCCATTTTTTCAAAGATGGCCAATGGCCTCCCAAGGTTCGCCTGGGGCGGGTGATCGACAAGATCGGCCTGGAAGAATTCAAGAAGGCCCTTGATGCCTGAGGAGACGTTTATGGTGACGCTTGTGCAAGTTCCGCGTTATGTGGCGCTGTTGAAAAAGTACGGATCCAAACCGAGGATAACGCAATGGCTGAAGCCGGACGGGGATCTTATCGAAAAAGGGGATGTCATCGTTGCCGTCGACACGTCGAAAGCATCTCTAGAAGTTGAATCGCCGGCAGCCGGATTTCTGTTCATTCTGAGGAAAGTCCAGGAGAGGGTTGCCATCGGCGACACTCTGGCCGTGGTGGCTGAAAGCAAAACAGAGTTCACGGCGTTTAAAGACTGCCTGGCCGGCTATCCTGTCCTTAAACCCGGATAGAGGTAAAAATGGAAAAAGACGATATTTTGTCCAAGGGGGCTATTTTACAGCGGGATAAAGAAACATACGCGATCCCTGCCAGTATTACCGGCGGGCTGATGGATATTCCCACTGCCCGGAAAATAGCCCACGCGGCGGAAAAAATGGGTGTCGAAATGCTCAAGGTGACCGGTGATGCGCGTCTGGCGCTCATCGGCATCAAGGCTGAGGAGATTGACGCCGCCTATGAAGAGATGGGGGTGAAAGCCCGGACCGGAACGGCCCTCTGCCAGCAGTACATCAAGGCGTGTCCGGGCAAGGCCTTTTGTCTTCGAGGCCAGAGAGACACCGTGGGCCTGGCCGAAAAACTGACTGAGCGGTTTTACCCGTTTCCCAAGATCTCCTCCAAGGTCAAGATCGGGGTCTCCGGATGCTTCAATTCCTGCTCGGAGCCTGCCATCAAGGATATCGGCCTGATCGGACTTCCCAAGGGCTGGATCCTGATGGTGGGCGGTGCGGGGGGGAAAGAACCCATGATTGCCGAGACCATCGCACGTGACTTGAGCGATGACGACGTGGTGGAGATCATGGAAAAGCTTCTGAAATACTACCGCGGGGTATCGTCCCGGCCGCAAACCCGCAACCTGAGACTGGGCGTGATTCTAAAAAAGGAGGGAAAAGACAGATTGTTGCGGGTCTGCGGCCTGGACTAACCTTGCCATGGTCTGAATAGAAAAGAACTTGGTATTTCGAACCGCCATGAAGGCAAAAGGAGGATGTTCATGGATAAATGGGAATGCAGCGCGTGTGGATACGTATACGATCCATCTGAAGGTGATCCGGGAAACGGCGTCGATCCCGGCACTGCTTTTAAGGATCTGCCGGATGAGTGGTTCTGCCCCAACTGCGGAGTCGGCAAGGAATTCTTCGAAAAGGTAAATTAGAAAGGAGATACACGATGGATCTGGACGGCAGTAAACCGATGTGCGGGATATGCAGGGACTGGAAGGGCAAACGGGAATGGACGGAGGGAAAGGCCCGGGTGAAACCATCGGCCCGAGGGCAGTGCGAACTGTTGAAAAAAATAAAACCCCCCCACGGCGGATGCGACCAATGGCAGAAGTGGAAAGGCAATCAGGACCGGTGAAAAAAAAACCGGCGTTTAAACCCTTTCCCTCCAAACTCTTTGTGGAGCCCACCACCCGCTGCAACCTCGCCTGCCGGATGTGTGTCCGCCAGGCGCCCGGGTGCGGCATCAGGGAAGAGGATCTGGACCTCGCCGATTTCGAAAAATTACGGCCGCTTTTCCCGCAACTCTCGGGGGTGGTCTTCAGCGGTATCGGCGAGCCGCTGCTCCATCCGCATCTGGAGGCCATGGTAAGCGCGGTGCGGAACGAACTGCCGCAACACGGCCGGATCGGCCTGCAATCCAACGGCAGTTTGGTGACCGGACGCCGGGCCTCCGCCTTGGTGTCCGCCGGTGTGGACAACGTCTGCCTATCACTGGATACCACCTCACCGGTCAAGTTTGAGCAGATCCGCCCCGGCACCACCCTGGCGGATCTGGTTGCGGCGCTTAAAGCCTGGCAATGGGCCGTAGGCGGGCACAATCGACCGGTGCGGGTAGGTGTCGAATATGTGTTGATGCGTGAAAATTTAGCCGAACTTCCGAACACCATCGGCACCATCGCCGACCTCGGGGCCGATTTTGTCATTGTCACCCACCTGTTGCCCTACAATGCCGCCCAGAACGGCCAAACCGTTTATGATGCCAACACCGATGCCTCTTTAGCCCTGTTTGCCCGGTGGAAAGAAAAGGCCGTCCGGTCCGGTATCGAGGTGGAAAACTATTTCAAGGCCCTGCAGAAGTTTTACAAGGTCCGCACGGAGCATGACCGCAGCATCCTCGATTGGGTGGCGCAGTTGAAGGAGGAAGCGCAACAGGAGGACGTTCCCATCCACCTGCGGAATCTGTTTGGAGGCGATGTTGACAGCATTCGCGAGGTGGGGAAGATCTTTGCCGCGGCACAGGCGGTGGCCGACAAAAAGGAGTTGGAGCTGGAACTGCCGGCATTGATGCCGAGGCACAACCGGTGCTGCCGTTTTGTGGAGGAGGGCGGTCTATTTGTGGCCGCAAACGGGAAACTGCATCCGTGCTACTCGACCTGGCATGGCTACACCTGTTACGTGGACGGCCGGGAAAAGAAAATTCGGCCCAAGGTGTTCGGGGATATCGCTTCCGATGCTCCTGAATCGGTCTGGAACCGCCCGGATTTCATCGCCTTCCGCCGGGCGGTGCTCCGATACGACTATCCCTATTGCCGGAACTGCACCTACGCACCCTGCGACCACATCACCCGCGATGACTTTGTGCGGGATTGCTACACCACTGCGGTTCCCTGCGGGGACTGCCTCTGGTGTGAAGGGCTTTTGAGCTGCTTGCAGTAATGTCCGGGCTCTCGACAATCAATTTAGGAGTAGGAGCATCCCATGGAAAATCGCCTGCATCTTATTGTTTCACCTCCTGATTTACCGCGGTTTTTTCAACTGCTGGGTGCCGGTGTTATTCTCAGAGGGCCAATGGGCATTTCGATCCGGCAGTTTTTGGTTCAGCAGGCAGGCATAGACGGTGGATACCTCGACGGACGAATACAGACCATTTTCTATGATGGCAAACCGGTGGACGATGTGGATGCCACCTACGTACATTCCGGCGCAACCCTGGCGCTTTCAGCCGCCATGCCGGGGGTTCTGGGAGCGACAATGCGCAAGGGCGGCTATTACGCCGCCATGCGGCATCAGATTACCCATAGGCCCGGGCAGGCGGTTTTGTCCGGTGGAGAAGGGAAGATCACGCTCAAACTGTTCAACCTGGTGACCCGGGAGGTGGGACGGTCCATGCTAAAAAATGGGGTGTGGATCGGCCCGGATCTGCTGTTCTCGTTTTTCGACGCACAGGCAGATGATTTTTTTAACAACATCATGCGGCTGACGGTGGATGGGGAGCCAAAGCCCCCAAATGCTTTAAAAACGTTTTCGGGTACCGGGGAACCACACTTCATCCGTATCGATTGCGCCGTTTCGACCTAACAGATGAAATGTGAAGGACAATCTCTATTACCCTACTAACCTAGAGCCCATTCACGAAAGCTTAATGGGCAAACAAAGTGTCCGATGCAGAAATAAGCAATTTTTTCGTTGAGCAAGGATCGACAAGGGGTAACGGCGAGACGTACTGCTGTACGTCGCAGCCGGATAACCCATGGAGGACGCCGTTCAGCGGAAAAAGGGCCATTTCTGGACGGACACTAACCTAAGAGAGGTGAATCAAAATGAGTCCTTTAACAATCGCGATGGTCATCACTGCCGGTATCTGTGCCATATGCCTCGCAGTCACTCTCAAATCAGCATCCCCCCAACCGGTTTTATGGTCGTGCGGTACATGCGGCGAAAACAACGTGTCTGATACCGCCGAGTGTGTCGCCTGCGGCATGGAAAAGGATGAATCGTAAAAAGGCCTACTTCAACGGTCTGGCAAGCACCTGGGAGGAAAAAAACATCCCCCTTGAAACCAGGAGCAGGTTTTCCGGACTGGTGAACCATTTCCGGATCGGTCATGGGGATTGTGTACTGGATGTGGGTACGGGAGTTGGAGTCCTGCACCCCTATCTACTGGCGCGGGTCGGTGAAACCGGGCTTCTTTTGGCCCTGGACCTTTCCTTTAACATGATCAGGGCTGCGCAAAAAAAGTCTTTGGGACGCAACCGGTTGTGCTTCCAGGCAAGCGCCATCCACATTCCCCTGCCGGACAGGGTCTGCGATACAGTCATCTGCTTTGCCGCATTTCCCCATTTTGCAGACAAATCCCGGGCACTCCGGGAAATGGCCCGCGTGGCCAGAAAGGGGGCAACCCTTACGATCGCCCATCTGATGAGCAGCGCCGAGTTGATCGTGCATCATGGGTCCCAGGGACCGGTGGCCGGGGATCGTTTGCCGGAAGAAACCGTCATGCGGAAAATGTTTGTCGATTCGGGCCTGACCGCGCTTGAAATCAGGGATGAGCCGGGGGTGTACCTGGCCAGGGCGTTGATAGAATGAAGAGAGCCGGAATAAGCGGGGTATTTCGGGAAGGCAGTCGTGATTACAATTGAGAGCTACGTTAGAGAACTGTATCTGAGGTTGTTCCGGGATATCTCCATCCTGTATTCCGATGGCACGATTTACATCATGGACACCGACCCGATCTCCGAACCGGATACCCTACCGCTTTTAGGCTCGGGACTGACCGGCCTTGCCGGGATCAGGCGGAGGAAACGAAACCGATAATCGATCGATACCACC
>CAZWAE010000018.1:0-2655 GCA_964631805.1 uncultured Desulfobacteraceae bacterium
CCGGACATCCTCCTCTTTGGAGATATCGGCCTCAACCGCCAACGGTTCCGATGGATTTTCCGCTTTGCATGTCCGGGTGATCGCCTCCAACCCTGACCGATCCCGGTCCACCAGGGCCAATCCGGCCCCCGATCTGGCCATCAGAAGCGTCAACGATTTACCGATGCCGCTGGCAGAACCGGTAATAATTCCGCATTGATCGTTAAAATCGAATTGGGTATTCATTTCGGCCTCCTTATGGATTCATTTTAGCTTGTCGCCTTGCCAGCCGGCAATAAAAAAATCTGCTATCCTTCAATTCGTTGGTTATGATGAAAGAGTTGCAACCAAACCCACCACAGAGCTATAAATGAGGAGTCACCCATTAACAGAATAATACATTTGTCGGTATGGGTGTTCATAAAAAATCTATAGAAATCACCATCGCTCAACGGAGTCGAATTATTGCTGGAGATCCGGGAACCGTGAACCTGCAAAAAAGCGTGGCCGACAAACATAAATCCGCTCAGCCCGGGGGTATAGGGTTTGCTGTATCACATCCGGATCTTTAATTGTTCCAGCCACACAATTGTTATTGACAATATATTATTCATAATAATATGATAATTACTATAAATGATCATATATTATCCATAAGGTAAGGCATGGATTTTGAACTTAGGACCCCTCTGGAGCTTGCGCAAAAGCTGGCTGAACGGATGAAAACGTTGCGGCTGCAGAAAAGATGGAAACGGGCCACACTGGCGGAACGGTCCGGTGTTTCAGGGTCCTCCCTCCGCCGGTTTGAACAGACAGGCAAAATTTCCCTCGAGAGTTTTCTGAAATTGCTGTCCGCCCTTGGCCGACTGGATGAAATGGATGAATTGCTCAAGCCGCCTGCGATTCAAACCATTGACGATTTGGCAAAACGAAAACAAAGAATTCCCAAACGAGGCTCTATTTGATTCGATTAAACGTCCTGCTGCGTTTCAACCCTGAGAAAACGATCCGCGTCGGACAGCTCGCCGAGGATACGCACCAGCTCTATTTTCAATATGATCCGGATTTTCTGACCCGAAACCTGTGGCTGTCTCCATACAAGCTCCCCCCTCGCTCGGAGATTTTCATACACAAAGACAGGAATTTCGGCCCTATTTTCGGTCTTTTCGACGACTCATTACCGGACGGCTGGGGGTTATTGTTGATGGATCGATTCTTAAGGAAGCGAGGGTATGACATTGAAACCCTGTCTGTTTTGGACCGGCTTGCGTTCCTGGGGGATAACACCATGGGGGCGCTGATATACAAACCTGCCCTGAATCTTGAGGTAAATGACAATCGTCCATTTGATCTCCACGATTTATCAAAACAATCCCACGATATCCTGTCCGGCAAGACGAATGTGGTGTTGCCGCAGCTTATGAATGCAGGCGGCAGTCCTGGCGGGGCTCGGCCGAAAGTGCTGGTGGGTGTTTTCAAAAATCAGATGGTTTCTGGGGAAACCGATCTGGCGGCGCCCCTGGAACCTTGGATCATCAAATTTCCTGCGGAAGATGCGTTTCCTGATGCCGGTCCGGTTGAGTATGCCTACGCTTTGATGGCGCGGGAAGCCGGTATCACGATGTCCGAGGCGTGTCTTTTCAATACACCGGAAGGAGGCCGGTTTTTCGGAACAAAAAGGTTTGATCGCATCGTCAATCAACGCCTTCATATGCACACTTTCGGCAATCTGATACACTCAAATTTCAGACTGCCTTCTCAGGATTACGATCATTTGTTTAAAATCGTGATAAATCTGACCCAAAACCATCAAGACTTATTACGTGCATTCCGCCAAATGGTGTTCAATGTTTTAGCCAACAACCGGGATGACCATGTCAAAAACTTTACTTTTTTGATGAATTATCAGGGGGAGTGGTCTCTATCACCTGCTTATGATTTAACCTATTCACCTGGCCCCGGGGGTGAGCACTCCATGACCGTTCTGGGAGAGGGGAAGGCACCGGGAAAGGCAGAGATTTACAAGTTAGGTGAAAAGCATGGAATCAAGAAAAAGGCTGTGGTAAAGATCGTCGATGAAGTCTTTGAAGCCGTAGCCAATTTTTCGATTCATGCAGATATAGCGGGTATCTCCCAAACTACTTTTAAAAAAGTCTTTTCAAGAATCAAACACAACCTTGACAGACTCCGTAGGGGATGACCCGATTTTGTTTCCACCACCTTAAGGAATGCCCCCATGACAAACCCACCCAAACCGATAAAAACCATTCACAAAGAAGACGCCGTCTTCAGGCTTGACAAAAACGGAAAATGGCGGCAGCTGGATGATGAACCTTTTGCCAACCGGAAAATCATCAAGTACTTCCATTCGATGATACAAAAGGATGAGGAGGGGTTTTTTCTCCAGCAGGAGCATGAACATTTCATTGAAAAGGTCTACTTTTCCTATGAAGAAACGCCGCTTTTTGTCTTTGGCGTCATCAAAGAAGATGGGTTGATCCTACGCCTCAACACCGGGGAACAGATCCGGCTTGATCCCAAAAATTTGTTCCTGAAAAACGACACGCTGTACGTCCGGAACGATGCGGATCTCATCAAATTCACTGAAAATGCCATGCTCTCATTGGCCGGCTATCTGGATGAGGAGGCGGATCGGTTTGTCATCGATTTAGACGG
>CAZWAE010000018.1:2755-10748 GCA_964631805.1 uncultured Desulfobacteraceae bacterium
TGTAGCGCTTAGCATCACCTGTCTCAATGCGGCCTCATCCTTGGCGCGCATCCATTTGCTTTCGAACCGCGGGTCCAGGGCAATCTGAGCGATGGTGGAGAGAGCGGTGAGATGAAAATATCTCTCATCCATGGTGCCGACCAAAACAATAGCTGCATAGACGGGGGATTTGGTTTCGTCAAATACAATGCCCGGTTTGCATCTGGCGAGAAGAACGGAAAATTTATTCTCCCCTTCGATGATGATATGGGGCACGGCCAATCCGGGACTGAGCATGGTACTGACCTCCGCTTCCCTTTCCTTGAACTTCCGGTTGAGATCTGCGGGACAGATATCCTGGGATTCACACAGAGTTCGGGCGGCAATATCGAAAAATGTATCCTTGCCCATGGCCTGTTTCAGATCAAGGATTGGGCTTTTTTCCACCAGGCGGTCGAACCGGTCTTTAGAATTTGCATTATCCCCTGCGATAACGGCATCGGTTTTTGTCTGGACCGGATTTTCCATCAACTCTTTGGGTGCGGCTTTCTCAACCATATCCAGCAGGGCATGCCTGGTGTTGATGTCGAAGCGGAGAGCCGCCTCCTTTAAGGAGGCATTGGAACCCACCAGAGTGATCCGGTCTCCCGCCTCCAGCCGGGTATAGCCGTGGGGGATGATCAAAACCCCCCGCCGACGGATCGACATGATGATGGTGTCAAAAGGCAGACGAAGATCCCGGAGGGCCATGCCCGACATCGCCGGGTTTCTCAGGTCCAGATCCACTATTTTCTGTTCGTTGTGCATGCCCATGAGCAGGCTTGCGGAAGAGGGGGAGCGGACAAAATGGTCAAGGAGATTGACGATGGCCGTGGCCGGATCGACGATCAGCACCCCCAGCGCCTGGAACCGTGCAAAATTTTCCCGCCCGCTGACCCGGGCAATGAGGGTCTGGGTGCCGAAATGCTCATAGGCCAGTTCACAGATCCGGAAACTATCGTCGTCCGGCAGCATCACCACAATGGCGCCTGCCCGATCGGCCCCGATCGCCTTGAGGTCGGTGAGTTCCAATGCATGGAGTTGAACCATCTCGACGTCCGTGGGGGCATCCGTCCGGGCAGCTCCCTTTAGAACAGCGATTTTTACCCGCCATCCCTGGGAGATCAAAGATCTCGACAGGGCCAACGCCTGGCCGTCTGCGCCGAAAATGACCGCATCCCGGATCCCTTCAAAATCTGAACCGGCCGATTTTGAATGGTCCTCCCCCATAATTTTAATGGCCTGCTTGAAAAGCGGCGGCCCCACAATCTGGTTCAGCACAATTACGGAAATGATCAGTGTGGCAAAGGAGGTGCCCCATTCAGGAAATTCCACAATCACCTCCTTGGCGAGACCCAGTCCCACGCCTGCCTGTGTGATGTATGCCATCCAGCTGATGCTGGCGTCCTTCAATGGATTTCCGGAGATGATACCGCCGGTGAAAGAACCCGTGAAGATCGCAAAACCCCTCACCACAAAAAGGGTCAGGGCGATGGGCCAGGCCTGGGCCAGGATGTCCAGGGAGATGGAGGCGCCTGTCAGCGTGAAAAAGGCGATGTAAACCGGCGGTCCGATATCATGAAGAATTCTGGAGAATTCTTTTCTGAATCGGGAGATATTCGCCACCAGAAACCCGGCGGTCATACAGATGAGCAATGGCTCCAGGAGGACCTCAAAGGGGAATCGGTTGTGCGTAAACACCCTGATCCAGGCGGACAATTCGAACACCAGAAACCCGGTACTCAGGATAAGGCCGGTCTTGAGCATATGGTGGGTGGGCAGGATCAGAATATGCAGAATCACTTTGCAGATGAGATATCCGGAGAGCAGGGCGCCGCCAAGTTCGAGAGCCAGTAGGAGAATTAATGCATAGTTCAATCGTAGGCCGGTAAACAGGGCATCGGCAATGGTGGAGTTGATGGCAAAAAGGGCGATGACCACGACGTCCATGATGACGGTAACCCCGAGCACCGTCTGTGTGAACGGTCCTTTGGCACGGAGCTCTTTTACGATGGCGATGGCAGAGGAGGGTGATCTTGCTACGAGAATGGCCCCTGCAAGAATGGAAACGGCAGCCCTGGCCGGGACGGCCAACTCTTTCATGAACGGGATAAATCCTGCCAGCATGAACAGGGTCAGGCTGATGAGGATAAAGGTGAATACCACCAGCCCCGATGTGATCCACACAATGCTTCTCGCCCGATGCTTCAGTTCCTTCAGGTATAGTTCACTTCCGGCGGCAAACGCGATCAGCCCCAGGGAAATTTCATCCACAAATCTTAATTTCCCGATGGCCTCGATGGTGATCAGATTGAGCACGAAAGGACCGGCCACAATCCCCGTGAAAAGGAATCCGCTGATCAGGGGCAGTCCGAACTGCATCATTGTCTGCCCGATCTGCCGGGAGGCAATGGCGATGATGACAAAACCGGCACCGAAAATCACTATTTCCATACCCTATCCTGGACGCGTATCAGAATCGTTGGAAACATTAACACCCTTTATCCCTTATAGAATATGGCGCATGAAGGAAGGAATCAAGGCGCTTCAGGGTCCTGGTCCCGAAACGATGTTTGATCTGATCGCGTTAAGCCGGATTTGCAAGTGGGGCTAAAAAGAGCAGTTTCCGGCGAGATTCACTGTATGAACCTCGCCCAATTTCGTCTGAAATCCTGATCTGAAAGCTCCGAATCCAGAAGGGAAGAAATCTTGTCGTCTTCGACTGAAAACGACCGGCCAGCAGATGTCAGCAAGAATTCCCCGAGATACAATGTCAATGAAATCTAGCTTTTATAGTAACGAGGGACGACCTTCTCCCTATTCTTCCGGCACAACCTCAGAGGCGGGCGGGGGAAAGGCGAGGGCTTCGGTCGAAACGTAGGCTGCCTGGAGATAGGATGTGGGGCAGACTTCAAACCAGGTTCCGCGATTGGTACACTTCTCGTAATCGGTCACGTGGATCCGCTTATTTCCACTGCAGATCAGGCAGGCCTGACACTTGCCCGGGTCGATATGGAAGGCGATCATCTTTTCGCAGAAGAGTTCCGGGAAGCGCTTCTTTTAGATGTGCGCTTCATCCTCCTCCCTGAAGTAACGGAGGGTGCTCAAAAGGGGGGTGGGGGCACTGGCCCCCTTGCCGTGCGTGCTACCATACTTCGGGATAGGCCACCTTCACGAAGCTCTGTTCCATTTTGAACTTGTGGTCCCTTTCCATGGCAGAAAGGTTCTTGAAAACTTCTTTAAGCTCCGGATCGTCACAGTTGCCCGCCAGAGTTTCATACTTATGCATCGCAATCTCTTCGTTTTTCATGGCCAGGCCGATGGCATCCTTGAGGTCCATGCTCTCCGACACTTCGGGCAGTGCGATGGTTTCCGACACTTTGTAATCCCGGGCGCCGTTGAACGTCGTGGATTTGATCTGCCCTTTTTCAAGGAGAGCGGTGAGGATTTTCTCGTGGGTGGCCTCCTCTTTGGAAAAACCCAAGAACAGCTCCTTCAGATAATCGTTCCGGATCCTTTTCGAGATTTCAAGATAAAATTCTTTTGCCTCGACCTCGCTGGCGATGGCGTCCCTGATCGCTTCCTCGTACTGTTTGGCATCCATGTGTTATCTTCCTTTTCAGCCTGACTACGTGAGTCGTTACACCTTTTCCAGCCTCACGGCACAAACCTTCAGTTCCGGAATCTTGGCAATGGGGTCGACGGCCGTGTTGGTCAGTTTGTTCACGTTGGCCTCCTCAAAATGAAACGGCATGAACACCACCCCCTTTTCCACCCGGTCGGTGATCATGATCCGCGTCTCGATTTCCCCCCTGCGTGAAGCCACTTTTATCCAGTGCCGGTCGGCAAGGCCAAGGGCGTCGGCATCAAGCGGGTTGATTTCGAGGAATCCTTCGGACACCTCGAATGCAAGGGCCTTGGAATTCCGGGTCATGGTCCCGGTATGGTAATGGGCGTAGACCCTTCCGGTGGTCATCCAGAACGGGTAATCTTCGTCGATCACCTCTGCCGGCGGTCGATAGTCCACGGCATGAAACAGGCCTTTTCCCCGGGTAAACTCCCCGCCGCTGTGTAGATAAGGGGTTCCCGGGTGTTCCGGTGCCGGGCAGGGCCATTGAATCCCGGGACCCTCGAGGCGCTCGTAGCTGATTCCGGCATAAGACGGGGTGAGCCCGGCGATTTCATCGAAGATGGACTCCGGGGAATCATACGACATGGGATAACCGAAACGGTTGGAGATCTCCTGGATGATCTGCCAGTCCTGCCTGGCTTCGCCGACCGGATCGACGGCCTTTCTGACCCGCAACACCCGTCTTTCGGTATTGGAAAAGGTCCCATCCTTTTCGGCAAACGAAACCCCCGGCAGGACCACATCGGCGAGCTTTGCTGTGGGGGTAAGGAAAATATCCTGGACAATCAGAAGTTCGAGTTTATCAAGCGCCTTGACCACGTGGTCGGCATCCGGGTCCGACACCACCGGGTTTTCTCCCATGATCCACAAGGCCCTGACATCTCCCGTATCGATGCCGTCCATCATTTCAAGGATGGTCAGGCCGATCTTGGATGGAAGCTGGTCGACACCCCAGGCATCGGCGAATTTCCTGTTGGCACCGTCGACCGTCACCGGCTGATAGCCGGTATAGACATTGGGAAGCCCGCCCATGTCACAGGCGCCCTGGACGTTGTTCTGCCCACGCAGGGGATTGACGCCGGTGCCGGGTTTTCCGACATTACCGGTCATCATGGAAAGGTTGGCCAGGGATTTCACATTGTCGACCCCGGATGTATGCTGAGTAATGCCCATACAGAAGACAATGGTGGCCCTGCCGGCCTCCGCATATATTTCGGCCAGCGTTTCTATCTCTTCCGCCGGCACGCCGGTGGTTTCCGCCATCTCTTTAAGATCGACCTTTTGAATCAGATCTCTAAACGCCTCGTAATCTTCCGTGCTCTTTTCTATAAAGGATTTGTCTTCAAGTCCCCGATCCAGAATCACCTTCATCATCCCGTTCAGCAGGGCCACATCGGTACCCGGCCGGTGACGCACGTAAAGCTGTGCGAATTCGGCAATCTGGTTTTTCCGCGGATCGGCCACCAGAATTTTGGCTCCTTTTTCCCAGGCCCTGAAGATCCGGGTGGCGACCAGGGGATGGGAGGTAGCCGTATTGGAGCCGATTATGAATATCACATCCGAGTCTTCCAGCTCGGACACGGCGTTTGTCATTGCGCCACTGCCAAAAGATGCGGCAAGACCTGCCACAGTGGAGGAATGTCAGAGCCGGGCGCAATGATCGACGCTGTTGGTACCCATACCGGCCCGGGCAAATTTCTGCATGAGATAATTCTCTTCATTGGTGACCTTGGCCGAGGCAAAAAAACCGGTTGCATCCGGGCCGTTTTCTTCCCGGATCTCTTTGAGCCGGGCCGCGGTAAAGTCCAGGGCCTCGTCCCATGAAACTTCCTCAAGTTTGCCGTTTTTACGCAGCAGCGGTTTTTTCAGCCGTCGATCCGACTGGACGAATGCATGGGCATTCCACCCTTTCAGGCAGAGCTTGCCTTCATTGACAGGGCTTGTTTTGCAGGGGATGGTCCCGGTCAACTCTCCGTCGACGGTCTCGAGAAAAAGGTTGCATCCGCATCCACAATAGGTGCATGTGGTCAGGGTTGTCCTGTAGTCCATGATCTATCCTTTTTGTATAACCTATCTCGTGTCCATTCGCGAAACGCCTTTGGACACAGCACGTGTCCGATTCAGAAATGAGGATATTTTTCGCTGAGCAAGGATTGACCCGCCGTCGCATAAAAGCTATGGCGGGACAAGCAAGGGTTCAGCCGCCTTGTGGGGGCGTAGCTCGTAGAGCGAAGCCCCAAGCCGGAAACCCGAGGAAGACGCAGCTCAGCGGAAAATAGACCATTTCTGGACGGACACCATCTCACTTTTCGGGCGCTGGTCCCATCATGCTCAAGGGAGATTTTTCGTTTTTATCGATCCCCGACGTAAACCCGAATTCGGCATTCATGATTTTTGCGGTTTTTTTGTACAGCAGCCGCAGCGGTATATCCGAAGGACAGGCTTCGTCGCAGAGTCCGCAGTCGATGCAGCGATCGGCCATGTGCATGGCCCGGGTCAGGTGGAACACCGGGATTTCCACTGGAAGATCGCCCTTGGCGATGAGATCCTCGCATTCAAGGCTGCACTCATGGCAGAAACACATGGGGCAAATGTCCCTGCACCCATAGCACTTGACGCATTTCAGAAACTGGTCCCTCCAGAAAGAAAACCGCTCTGACCGCTCTTTACCCTCGGCCTCCCGCACCCCAGTCTGCTCAATGCCGTCTGCAGTTTCTCCGGCAGCTATGTCATCAGGCCAGGGTTTTTGGCATTCGCACGAAAGCGCCAGGTCGTGGGGACAGGAAATTCCGATGGTGATCACCTTGTCCGGATTCAGCTGGTTCAAGCGGTAGAGACCGTATAGCCCTCTTTCGTCGCAGCCACGAACCAGGACGCCGAATACATCATCGGGATACCGCCTGGCAAGAGTGATCAGGACCTTGTTTAAGGGATAGCGTGCATCACCTGGCTTTTCGTTGTCTCCGAGGCACAGCGTTTCCAGATCGTCGCCCTTTTGAAAAAGACGGGGTGCCACGTGTCCGTTGGCATGTGCCAGGGCGACAACGCCCTTTGCAGACCCGCCTTCAAGAAGTTCTTTGATTTTTTGCTTCACTACATCAATCATCGTCAAACCTTATTCAAACCCGATTCATTTGAAATATTGTTTGTGTGTCCCGAAAACGAAAAACCACTCCGTCCGGGTTTAAGCGACCGCCACGGCCGGTTCGTTTTTCAACGGCGACGGGCCGAGCTTTCTCAAGGCGTCGGCAAAATCGGTGATTTCATCGACAAACTCCGGTGCTTCGGCGGAAGAGACCCACACGGCACGAAGTCTTTCCTTTTCCACACCGCAGAAATCCAGCATCTGGGACAGAACGGTCACCCGTTTTTCGGTGGAATAATTACCGTACAGGTAATTGCATTCACCCCGGTGTCACCCGCCAACGAAAACACCGTCCACTCCCTGCTGGAAGGCCTTCAGGACATGATGGGGAGAAACGCTTCCGGAACACATGACCCGGATAACCCGCATATTGGGCGGATACTGCATACGACTGACCCCAGCCAGGTCAGCAGCGGCATACGCTCACCAGGTGCATAGAAACGCAATGATCTGGGGATCGAAATTCTGGTCGCTCATGGTTTTATTTCCTTATCTGAATGTTCTTCTCCGTATTTTCAGCAGGCCGCCTTGATCTGCACCAGGAGCTGCTCGGGTTTGTACCCCCGTAGCTGTGCGCTGTGTGACGGACAGGCGGAGGCACAGTTCCCGCACCCCTTGCAAAGGATCTTGTTCACGGCGCAGGCCTGTTTTGTCAGGTTGTACGAAATGGCCTCGTAGGGGCACAGGGGCAGGCATGTCAGACAGCCGACACAGGTGTTGTCGATATGGGCAACGGTCCCCGATGTCACTACCGTATCCTGCGACAGAAGGGTCAAAACCCTCCCGGCCGCTCCGTAGGCCTGGTTAATGGTTTCCGGAACATGTTTGGGGTAGTGGGCCGTCCCGCAGAGGAACACCCCGTCCGTAGCGAATTCCACCGGTCGGAGCTTGACGTGTGCCTCCTTGAAATATTCGTCCGGGCTGAGTGCCACCTTGAACGTGCTGGCCACCTCCTGTGTGGATGCAGACGGCAGAACGGCGGCGGCCAGGGAAAGAACATCCGCGTCCAGCTCCAGCCGCTGCCCCAGAATCGGGTCCGGCACCGTTACCCGAACAATGTCCCGGCCCCCCTCTTTGGCGGCCTCGACCTGCGGCGGATCTTCCGGGGTGTAGCGGATAAACCGGACCCCCTTGTCCGCAGCCTCGCGATAAAAATCCTCTCTGAAGCCATACGTCCGCATATCCCTGAACAGGATGTA
>CAZWAE010000018.1:10848-31072 GCA_964631805.1 uncultured Desulfobacteraceae bacterium
GACCTGTTTGACAGTGGCTTCGTGGAGGACATGAATCAGGGGGTTCTGGTAAACCTCCCGGATCAGGTCGTTTAGATAGGTCTGGACATCCAGGCCCTCAAGAAGGGTGTGAAGCCTTCGTGTCATGCCCCCGAGGTCCTTGTTTTTTTCCACCAGGTGTACCTCGAGGCCCTGCCTGGCGATGGACAGGGCGCAGGTCATACCGGCAATACCACCGCCGACCACAAGAGCGGCCTTGTTGACCGGGAGGTCGAATTCCGGCAGCGGTTCGAGCCTGGCGGCCCGAGCCACCGACGCCCGGACAATATCCAGGGCCTTTCGGGTCGCTTCTTCCTTCTGTTTGGAATGCACCCAGGAACAATGCTCCCGGATATTGGCCATATCCAGATAATACTGGTTCAGCCCGGCCTCCCTCAATGTATCCTGGAAAAGGGGTTCCAGGGTCCGTGGAGAACAGGCAGCAATCACCACGCGATTCAAACCCTTTTCCTTGGCAAGGTCCGTGATCTCCTTGGCGGAATTTGTGGCGCACGAAAAAAGCTGCTCCTGGGCGTAAACCACGTTGGGAAGTGTCTGGGCATATTCAACCGTATAGGGAACATCCACGACGCCGCTGATATTGGCCCCGCAGTGACACACGAAAACGCCGATCTTGGGCGCCTCTGAGGACACATCCTTTTCGGGCGGGTATACCCTTTCTTTGGCCAGCTTGCCGCGACGGTAGTCAAGGAGCTGGCCGCACTGGGCACCGGCCGCGCTGGCGCTGTAAACCGATTCGGGGATATCCGTAGGGCCCTGAAAGGCCCCGCTGACAAAAACCCCCGGGACCGCTGTTTCAACAGGGTTTTCGGGGTTGGTACGATTGAATCCATGCCCATTGAGTTCAATACCGTATTTTTCCGCTACCTCCAGGTGATCCGCCGGGGGGTTCAACCCGATGGAGAGGACCGCCATATCGAATTCCTCCTCCTTGACACCGTCATCGGAGGTCGCATACCGGATCCGGATGTTGTTGTTTTCGGGGTTCTCTCCGGCGATAGAGGCATAGCCCCTTATAAACCGTACCCCATCGAGCTGCTCGGCCCTCTGGTAGTATCGTTCGAAATCCTTGCCGTGGGAACGAATGTCGTTGTGAAACACGGTACACTCGGCTTCCCCGTCATGATCCTTGGTCAGAATGACCTGTTTCTGGGTATAGGTGCAGCAGACGCCCGAGCAATAGCTGTTTTCATTCTCAGTAACCCGTCTTGAACCCACGCACTGAAGCCAGGCTATTTTTTTGGGATGTTTCAGGTCGGAGGCCCGCAGCACCTCGCCTTCGTAAGGTCCGGTGGAGGACAGCAACCGTTCGAAGTCCATGCTTGTCACCACATTCTGAAATGTCCCGTAGCCATATTCTTCCTTTACCTTGGGATCGAACGGTTTGATCCCTGATGACAGGATGACGGCACCGACATTGACGCGATACTTCTCCTCTTCCATCCTGAAATCGATGGCCCCTGCCTGGCAGACGCCCCGGCAGATATCACACTTGTTTTCCTTGAGATACAGGCAGCTGTCATCGATGTATGTAATCAACGGAATCGCCTGGGAGAAGTAGACATGAACGGCTTTGTTCTTGGATATTTCCTGGTTGAATTGATCCGGGTATTCCACCGGGCAGTATTTTACACAGGTGCCGCAACCCGTGCATTTGTCCTCTATGATATATCTGGGCTTCTTTGTCAGGGTTGCCCGATAGTCACCCTTTTCGCCCTCAATGGCGCCAACTTCGGTTAATGTGAGAACCTCTATGTTCGGATGCCGGCCGACCTCGACCAGTTTGGGGGAGAGGATTCACATGGAGCAGTCGTTGGTCGGAAAGGTCTTGTCCAGCTGCGCCATGTGTCCGCCGATGCTTGGGCCTTTTTCGACGAGGTAGACCTTGAAACCGGCGCTTGCGAGATCGAGAGAGGCCTGAATTCCGCTGATTCCTCCCCCAACCACGAGCACGTCTCCAAAATTTCTGTCTTCCAGGCGTTCAGAAAGCAGATCCGTTTTGTCAATTGGAAATAATTCGTTTTCCACTACCTTTTTCCTTTTCGATCAGGTTTGGGTTCTATGGCAATACCCCTACAGAACTTCCTGGACGATCTCCGTGATCTCCTTTATCTCAAGAACATCTTCGTACTCCAGGTTCAGCCGGCTCTCTTCGAAATTGGTGATACAGTAGGGGCAGGCAGTGACCAGCACCCCGACTCCGGTGTCCCGGGCCTGCTTCAGCCGCAGATCGGAAAACCGTTCCTCCTGGGGCGTATCCATCCAGATTCTTCCCCCGCCCCCGCCGCAGCAGAGACTGTTTTTCCGGGAATCCGCCATCTCGACCAGCTCAAGACCGGGAATTTTCTTGAGCACCTCCCGGGGCGCATCGTACACCTCATTGTGCCTGCCCAGGTAGCACGGGTCATGATAGGTGATTTTCCCCTCATATTCACCGGTGAATGTGAGCCTCCCCTCCTCCATCAGCTGGTGGATGAATTGAGAGATATGAATGACCTCGAAGTTCACCATGAACTCGGGGTACTCGTTCTTGAATGTATGATAACAGTGCGGGGAGGAAACGATCACTTTTTTCACCCCGTTGTCGATAAAGGTCTTGATATTATCTCTGGCCAGGGTTTTGAAAACCTGTTCACTGCCGATTTTTCGAATGCTTTCCCCACAACAGTTTTCCATATCACCCAGTATGCCGAAATCCACACCGGCCTTGTTGAGGATGTTGGCGGTGGCCACGGCCACCTTTTTCATCCTCGGGTCATAGCTGAGATAGCAACCGACAAAGTACAGGGCCTCCATGCCTTCACTGTAGGCCTTGACGGAATGATCCTTGGCCCAGTCGGCCCTTTTTTGCCGTTCTCCCTGCAAAGGGTTGCCTTCGGAAATAAGACTGGCACGGGCTGTCCGGGCGGAGCGGACAGAGGCGGGAAATACCTCGTATGAGGTGGCGACCCGACGCAGGGACACGCCGACTTCTATCTGCTCGACCCCCCTCGGGCACTGCTGAGGACACCTTCCACAGGTGGTGCATCTCCAGATGTCCTCGCCCTCGATCTCGGACAACCCGAAGGTGGCCTCCCGGATGATTTTCCGGATGCTGAACGGACGGACCCGGTTCCAGGGGCACACCGAATCGCAGAGCCCGCACTGAAAACAGAACCTGTAGGTATCACCACCGGCCTCTTGTATTTCATCGATGACTTCTATAAAAGGGGCGACTGTTTCCACTGTCTATAAAATCCTTTTATCTCTGTTAAACGTTTAAGGGCGGTAAAAGAAACCCAAAAGGGGATGTTAAAGTGCAGGACTCGCCCTTGGGAAGCCGCGGACATTCCGCGGTGTATGCGACGCCTTGTGCAGCTGGCACCCGAAGCTGTAACCCCCCCGTGTCTATTCCTTGATAGACAATCGTGCCAGGACATCCTTCAGCTTTTCCAGCCCATACTTGTCGGCCAGCGATTCCAGCCCGAGCTCCAATTCCTCGATCTCTTCGGTTTCATCGGCTTCCTCTTCCCGCTCTTCCACCGTCAGGGCATCCACCGTGCACCACTTGACGCACAGGGGCTCTTCCTCCCCTTCGCACATATCGCATTTTAGTGGCAGACCGGAATCGGGTTCTTTGAACTCCTCCCTGGACGGACACGATGCCCGGCAGAAGGAGCACTCGTCATATTCCTTGCCCTCAATTGTGTATTTATCCCTGCCGGCACACTCGGCCACGGCATAGTCACCCGCGTACACCGGAACGTATATATCGGCCAGGGGGTCGCGGATGACCCGGATGCGGGACCGGGCCGGATTGTTGCTGCTGTACTTGGGCTCGGCATGAAAGGCGGAACAGATCATCTCACAGGCCCGGCAGCCATGGCACTTGTCCGCATTGATCCTGATCGTCTTTATAGTTCTTGTTTTCTTCTCAACAGCCACTGCTTTAACCCCCCTTGAGTTTTATTGCGCTTCTTTTTCCAGTGCCGGCACTTTGGTGGATTGACCTTCCGCTTCCGCCAGGATGCCCCTTTCGATAAAATCCTCAGCCACGTACGCCAGGTCGAGATCCAGCAGGGATTCCCTTGTGGGGATTCCCTCCTCATTCCAGCCTTTCAGATCATAATAGGCGTCCAGGAGTTCCTTTTCGAGCTCGGGAAAACGTTTTTTCCAATGGTTATCGGGAGGCCTTTCGTCTTTTCGCCTCAGGCCCCTTCGGATGTTATTGGCCCGGACCAGAGTTCGGTACCGCTTGGCCGCCAGGGACAGTTTTTCTTCGTCCATTTCGATCCCCGCGCCCGCCGAGATAAATTTCGGGAAGTTGTGAATGTGATAGGGCGGTTTCAGATGGAACGAAGACAAACCGGCACACATGCCCAGGGCATCATCGACGTAGTGCATGATTTCCATCCAGTCGACGATATCGCATGTCATCTCAACTGTTGGATAGTAGGGATTGGAGTTCTCACCCCTGAATTCCCAGTCCAGAAAGTATTGTTTGAACCTGTCGTCCGGTACCTGGAACCAGTCTTCGACGAACTTTTCCCTTTGTTCTCTTTTCGCAAAGGGGTGCTGGGGGAACTGCCCCTCGATCTGGGTGACGTTGATCTTCTCGCCGGTGCAGTACATGAGAAAGTAGATGGGATTCAGCATTCCCAGCTTGAGGGGCAGCTGTTCATGCTTCTTGATATTGTTATGGGCATACGCATCGGCGCCCTTGCCGATCTTCTCTGCCGCCCAGTGCGTGCCGTCGGCAAGAATATCCCCAATCCCCTCCCTGTTGACGATTTTGTCGAGCAGGTAATAGAAGCGGCCCTCGTTGTCTTCCGGCATCCCCGGAAAATCTTCGTCCGTAAGAATCCCGTTTTCCAGCAGCTCAAGGGCGAAAGCCATCACCTGCGGTGCCGAATATCCGTCCACACCGTACTCGGTGGCTCGCTGGGCAATGGTCAGGCCGAATTCGAGATTCGAGAAGGCCGCCATGGTGTAGGTCAGCTTGGTGAAGCATTTCATCATATAGGCGGGAAGGCCGGGCATGGCAATGGTCGCACCGCAGGCCACCGGGCAGTTGTAGCAGCTGATCAACCGTTTCCGGGCCTTGTTCATGGTTTCCAGCCACTCTTCGGAGACCTCATCGGTCCAGAAATCCTTTCGGCGAACCCGGGAATTCCCCCAGGAAAAATTTTCGGTATGCCATTTTTCATCATGAATTGCCATTTCCTGAGGCGATCCGAGAATGGAGAGGATCGGGATAACATGGGGTATGGGGTTGTCCTCACGCCATTTGATGTAGTCATTCACCTCCTGGCAGAGCTCCATATACTCCAGCGGCTTCGCCATGTTGATGTCCTGGGTCCCCCTGACCACAATGGCCTTGACGCCTTTGTCGCCCATTACCGCGCCGGCACCGCCCCTGCTGGCACTCGAACGTCCCTGCTCGATGGATGCATAGAAGACACGGTTTTCACCGGCCAGGCCGATGGCGGACACCTGCGCTTTGGGCTCGTTTAACTCCTGGCGGATCAATTCCGCCGTCTCGATGGCGCCTTTCCCCTGCAGGTGGGAGGCGTCGCGGATTTCGACTTTGTCGTTGTGAATCCAGATATAAACAAGATCCGGGGACTTGCCGCGCAGAATCACCTTATCGTAACCCGCGTACTTCAACTCCGGAGCCCAGTACCCTCCCATCATCGAAAAGTGCATCAGTTTGGTCTGGGGCGATGTGGTGGTAATGATGGTGCGGTTGCAGCCGGTGGCCGGCGTGCCGCACAGAAGACCGGCACCGAATATCAAAAGGTTCTCGGGATCAAAGGCATCAACTTCGGGGGGAACCCGGTCCCAGAATATCTTCGCGTTCGTTCCCAGACCCCCCAAATACAACTGGGTGTCTTTGGGATCAGTTGCCACCCTTTCGATGTTTCCCCGGGTTAAATCGATTTCCAGATTATAACCTGTCTCGGCGTACCTCATTTTTTTTCCCCTTCTGGTTTACCTTAACCCAGGTCGATTTTTTCTGATTTACCCTGGATTGCAGTCACTTGACTCTTTTCGGCCATCACCTCAATGGCAAAGGATAAGACAGCTGAAGTTTACGATGTAGATACAATCTAGCTATAACGTAACTATCATGTCAAGGGAAAACTGCCAATTTTCAGCCGTTCTCTAAAAAAAACATGCGTTCTTTATATTAAACAAAAAGGCTGGTTGTCAATTGAAAGGGCACTAGTAAGGCCGACAAATCCCTGAAATGGTACCCGGTATTTCGCCAGGAGCCCGCTACGCTGCCAATCGGGGAACATCCACTGAAACCGCTGCGGACGGATTCGGCGGTAAGCGGTGAAGAACGATCGTCACCTGTTCAGATCAGGTAAAAATTGACAGTCCGGTAACCGGTCGTCTTTCCATAGGAGGGGGAATTGCCTGCCGGATGCAGAAAGCGATCAATTCCTGAGTATGCGCTGCTCGCCGGAAAAAATGATCAATTCGGCACCTTTCGGGTTGCAGGCGAGGGTCATTTGCTGGGTTTTCCCGATCTCAACGGCGAGGGCGGTGGGACGGGATTTGCTGATCATGATGGGAATTTTGGCCCGTGCGGCCTTCTGGACCAATTCGTAGCTGAGCCTGGAAGAGAGCACCACCATCACGGCATTTTTCATCCCTCCGCTGAGCACAAGCTTTCCAATCGCTTTGTCCAGGGCATTGTGCCGGCCGACATCTTCGGCAAACGACAGTGCGTTGAGGCTGGAATCGAAAATCATGGCGGCATGGGAACCCCGGGTTTTGGAATAATAAACCTGGGTGTCTTCAAGCTTCTCCGAACATGAAAAAACGTCATCGATACCAATCTTTATCTTTTGCTTTACAGGAGTCAGGATCTGAAACAGATCCTCGATCATCTCTTTGCCGCAGATCCCGCAACTCGTTTGACTGACAAATCCCCTCCGTTCGAGGATCTCAGGTATTTTTTCGCGTCTTTCCGGTTTGAGTCTCACCTCCACGACATTGGGGTCGATATCCTCGCAGAAACCGATGGTTGCAAAATCATTGAAGCCGTCCACAAGCCCTTCTCCAAGGCAAAACCCCGCCGCATGGGGAATCTCTTCTCCCGGCAGCCGCATCACGACGGAATAGGGCTTTCCGTCCACACGGATCAAAAGGGGTTCCTCCCGGATCAACTCATGGTCGCCACTCCGGCAATCCCCGTTTTTGCAATGGATTGTGTGATAGGTTTCCATAAAGAGGGTTTCCGTTTTTTACGATTCGGACCGATTGAATGGTTAAGATCCTAAAAGGATAGGTCGGATGGGGAATTCATCAAGTCTGAATCGTCTCTCCCTGTTGCATTTCCGCCTTCCAATACTCTGGCAGATCTGCCTTTACCCGCATTGTACGATCCCCGCCATGCCATTGGGGGATGGATGAAACCTTCCTGTTTCGGGCTCGGACTGTACGGAATTCATCATGGTGTGTCAAGCCGGAATTACCCTTATAAATAAGGTACGCCCCGGTCTTTATCAGATCGGCTCTTTAATTTGATTTTTTTTGCCCGAAAGATATTCCCAGTTTACGCATTCGGCTGCGCAGGGTATTGGGATTGATGTTTAGGAGCTTGCCAGCACCGTCCGGGCCGTAGATTTTTCCACCGGTCATTTCGAGAGCCCGTTTAATATGATGCTTTATGGCTTCGTCCAGGAAAAGCAAGTTCGGTTTCGATTCCACCAACCAACGCGTCTGTCCGTTTGGTTCAGGATCATCCAGATGGAAAAAATTCAAATTACGGCCCGCCTGAATGTCCCTGCTGAGAATCAGTTCCCGCTCGACAAAATTTTCAAGTTCCCGGACATTACCCGGCCATTGATAGGCCTTGAGCCGCTCGATACCCCCGGCGGAAACCGGCGGTGGCGTGTGAAGTTTCAATTCCTTTGACTTTCTTTCCACAAAATGGTCGACCATGGCCGGTATATCCACCTTACGGTGCCGCAGGGGCGGAATGGAGATGGGAAATATGTTTAGCCGGTACCACAAATCTTCCCGGAATGCACCGTTGCGGATCAGCAATTCAAGGTTCCGGTGGGTGGCCGTGATAATTCGCACATCTATCGGCATGGATCGTGTCCCCCCCACCCGTTCGATCTCCTTGTGTTGAATCACCCGGAGGAGACGGACCTGTGCCTGGAGGGGAAGTTCGGCAAGTTCATCGAGAAAAATCGTCCCGCCATCCGCCCGCTCGAAACGCCCCCATTTTTTGGCAATGGCCCCTGTAAACGCCCCCTTTTCGTGACCGAAAAGCTCGCTGTCCAGCAGATTGTCAGGGATAGCACCACAATTTACCTTGACAAAGGGTCCGCTTTTGCGGGGTGATGAATAGTGAATGGCATTGGCAATCACTTCCTTGCCTACGCCTGTTTCCCCGAGCAGCATCACCGGACTGTTCAGAGGCGCCACCTGCCGCACCATTTCCATTACCCCTTTCAGGCCATTTTTCGCGCCAACAATCCGATCGCCGGAGTAATATCGCAACTCCCGGTTGAGTTCCCGGTTTTCGGCGTCCACGATCTCCTTTAATTTCAGCACCTCCCTGTAGCGGAGCGCGTTGGACATGGCGATGGCCAGCGGTTCGCGGAGCAAGGCAATCAGCCCGGCATGCATCTTGGAAAATCGTTTGCCCTCTTCTGCTGCCATTGCCATGGTTCCCAATTGTTCCCCCTCGATGATGAGTATCATGATCAGTATGGACTCTTCCGGAAATTCCTTGTGCAAATTCATGAGGCGGGCAACCGGATCTTTATCCGCATGTGCGATAATCTTGACCCCACCCTTTATCTGGGTTCCGGATTCGATTGTGCGAATTGCCTCCCGGGTCATGGGCACCGGCTGGGTGGGTGGGATGATGCCGTCCCGGGTCACCCTTGCTAGATTTCTAACCACGTTGGTGCCGGGTTCAAACAGGTCCAGGTGCATGTCGGCCACCGGAATGAATTGGTCAATGTAACGCAGGCATTTAAAAAGTGCCTTTTCGATGTCGAGGCTGCTGCAGATACGCAGGGTGGCCTGCCGGAAAAATTCGTTTTCATTCACTTTCATAGGTATACCTCAGAAGACGGTGTTACTTTTCCGGTTTACGAACAAATCCGCTATAGATTCAATCCCCTGCCGGCGGTCTGATCATACCGGCCGGAAAAACCCGGCAACCATTTTGTCATATATAACCATTATCGCTATATATAGCAACTTAATACGTTATATTTAACGAACTTTCGGCTTCATCCTCTATATGTTATTGATATAACATTAAAAAAATTTTGGCACAATTTTCGCTAAGCCATTCTGTTCTATGCGCATCACATCTGCGTTTAGGTGGTCATCTGCCCAATCGGGATTGGCACTTTACCACCCCTCCGTTACGGAGGGGTTTTTAGTAAATTCGGCAACACCAAACTCACCCGGTGTTTGCCTGAAGGGTGTTCGTTCACCGTGAACCTGAAACACCCGATTTGAGTAAACCGCGTTGGGGGATTGAATGGGATGAAACAAAATCGTTTTTCCGCGCACCAACACTTTTTTTGGATCAGTATGATGTTGGCTATCATCTGTGGTGTCGGGGGTTGCAAATTCAAGGAAACAAAGGCGACAACAACCAAGCTTGCCAAAAAAACACCGGTAGTTATCAAAACGGTGACCCACATAACGATGAACCAGGCCATCCTGGTAAGCGGGTCCCTTGAGGCCGACAAAACCGCTCCTTTGAGTTTTCAGGTCCCTGGAAAAATCAACCGTATTTTGGTGGATGAAGGGGATCATGTCAAACGCGGTACACTCCTGGCCACAGTGCAATCCGACGATTATCGCAGCAACCTTGAAATTTCCAAGGCTGCGCTGTTCAGAGCACGGGATGCATACGACCGGTATAAACCTCTATATAAGGAGGGCGCATTCGCCGAAAAGAACTTCATAGAATTAGAGACCGGTCTCGCCCAGGCTATAGCGGGGCACGACATTGCCGGCAAGGCCCTGATCGACACCAAGTTGCGCTCCCCCATACCTGGCATCGTCGGCCTCAAGAGCATCGAGATCGGCCAAATAGTATCACCGCAGGTACCAGCCTTTACCATTGTCAAAACCGACCCCATCTATGCCCGGGTTGCGGTTCCCGAATCGGAGATCGGCAAGGTGATCATCGGCCAGAATGCCCAGGTCATGATTCCGGCCCTCGAAGGGATATTCACCAACGGTAAAATTACGATGATCGGCGTTATGGCCGATAAGCGGACCCGGAGCTTCGTCGTCAAAATTGAGCTTTCGAATCCGGATCATGTACTGCGGCCGGGAATGATCGTTCAGGCCGACATCGTCACCGACAGAACCATTGACATGCTGACGGTTCCGGGAATGGCTATCGTTCGCGACGCAGACAACCTGACCTATGTCTTTGTAGCCGATGCGCAAAACGGTATAGCTCGGCGTCGACGGGTATCACCCGGGTCGACGCACCGAAACGAGATCGAGATCCGGGAGGGGTTGATGGCCGAAGAGGCCGTAATTGTCTCCGGGCAGCACAAACTTACAGACGGCGCCTCCATCTCTATCATCAAAACCGAGATCTGACATCAGCTTCAACCAACCGGGAAAATGGTTGGCTATATGATCTTCGTATTCTGTTTAGCAGAGGTTGCTCCCGAAACTGACACCCGAAATTATTAGAAGGCTTGTAGAGAATGAAAATTTTGGTAGTCGCCCTAAAACATCGCCAAATCACGTTGTTGTTGACTCTGATTTTCGTGATAATTGGCACATACTCCCTGCTGCACATGCCGAGAAGAGAAGATCCGAAAATGACCATTCGCCAGGGCCTGGTCATCATGGTCTATCCGGGAGCCAGGGCCATCGAGATGGAGGAGCAGGTCACGAAAAAGGTTGAAGCGCTCCTCTTCCGTTACGAGGAAGTCAAAAAAGATGAAACTGAATCGACCACCAAGGACGGAGAGATGGTCATCCAGGTGGAACTGCAGGAGTGGGTGACCAACAACGACAGATTTTGGTCCAAGGTGCGCCATGACCTCATCGAGTTGAAAGCCCAACTCCCGCCGGGCGTCATCGGCCCTATCATTAACAGCGATTTTGGCGACACCATCGCCATACTGGTCGCCGTGGCCTCGGACCGTCACACATACACAGAACTTGGAGACTTTGTCGAGATCCTCGAAGATGAGTTGCGGCCCCTTGCCGCGGTGTCCAAGCTCAAGCGCTACGGTGAGCAGGATGAGCAGATCTACATCACCACCGACTCCCAGAAACTGTCCCAATACGGGGTGAGCACCCATCAGGTCGCAAAGGCCCTGCAAACCATGAATACCATTACCTATGCCGGTGAGATCAAATCCGACGGTGCCGAGATCCCCATCCACGCCTCCCATTTGTACCACTCCATTCAACAGATCCGAGACCAGATCATCGACATCTCACCCCACGGTCACGTCATCCGTTTAAAGGATGTGGCCGAGGTGGAGCGTCGATACGAGGAACCGGGTGCATTCATACGCATCAACGGGCAAAAAACAGTGATGCTCTCAGTGGAGATGCAGAATGGTTTCAATATCGTGGAATTCGGCCAGATGGTCGACGAACGTCTGGACATCGCAACAGATCGCATACCGCCGGATGTCATGGTTAGAAAAACCATCGACCAGCCGCAGGTGGTGGATACCAACATCGGCCATTTCATGAAGGAGTTCGGTATCGCCATCGTCGCAGTGATCCTGGTCACCATGCTTCTGCTGCCGCTGCGCGTGGCCGTCGTTGCGGCCCTGGCCATTCCCGTCACCATCATGATCACATTCGGCTTTCTCGATTTTTTCAACATCAACCTCCAGCAAATGACCCTGGCTGGCCTGATCGTGGTTCTGGGCATGGTGGTGGACAATGCCATTGTCATCGTCGACGATTATCTCGAACGACTGGACCAGGGGAGCTCGACCTGGGTAGCCGCCGTGGAAAGTGCATCGGCACTCTTCATTCCGGTCTTTTCCGCGACACTGGCCATTATCTGTGCCTTTATCCCGTTGAACCTGATCGTGACCGGTAATGCCGGCGAGTTTCTTTTCACCCTGCCAGTCACAATCACCGTGGCCCTGCTGGTCTCCCTCGTAGTGGCGGTGCTGCTCATTCCCCTGCTATGTTATTTCTTCATCAGGACCGGACTGAATTCCGCCAAAGGTGGGAAACCTAATTTCTCTCTCCTCGATATCATCCAGAAAATCTATGATGTGGTACTGGTTTGGGCATTCAAGGCTCCGCTTCTCACCGTCCTTATAGGCTTTCTATCGGTGGCCGGGGCCATCGCCCTGGCCACGCACCTTCAGGTCAGGTTGTTTCCACATGTGGAGCGAAACCAGTTCTGCCTGGAAGTCTATATGGACAAGGGAACCCGGCTCGAAGCTACGAACCGTGCGGTTCAAAAGATCGAAGCTCTATTGGGAAAAGAGGCGCGTATTGAAGATATCACCAGTTTTGTCGGAACCGCTTCTCCGAGATTTTATATGACCTATGCGCCTCAACCACCTGATAAAAACTACGCCCAGATACTGATCAATTCCATATCTGCCCAGGCCACCGATGAATTGGTTGCAGAGTTGATCCCCGCCCTTCATCATTTTCTTCCCAACGGTGAAATCCTGGTTAAACAGATTCAACAGGGGCCGCCGGTGGATGCGCCCATCGAAGTCCGTGTTAAGGGAAGCGATCTGGAAGCAATTCGAAAAATCGGCCTTAGGGTCGGAGCGCTTCTAAAAAATACTGATGGGACAAATTTTATTAGGACCACGTTTCAACAGGATTACTACGGCATCAAAGTAAAAATAAATGAAGAGGTTACCAACCGTCTGGGGTTTTCCAGCCAGGAAATCGCCCGAATGCTAGGTGGTGGATTAAACGGGATGCCGGTATCCACACTGTGGGAAGGCGACAATTCCGTAGATATCCTGCTCCGACTTGACAAAGAAAAACGTAACACCTTCGAAGATATTGACAACATCTATCTGATCTCTCCCATTACCGGCGGCAGGGTGCCGCTACGTCAACTGGCAACGCTGGAACCGGAATGGCAAAACGGCCGGATTCGCAGAAGAAACGGGGTTCGCACCCTGACGGTACGATGCGAAGCCCAGCTTGGCCGGCCGCCAAATGATATTTTAGCCGAGATCATGCCCCAAATTGGGGCCATGGACCTTCCAAAAGGCGTTACCATCCACTATGGGGGAGAATTGGAAGACCAGAAGGTTGTCATGGGTCAGCAAATGGCCTCCCTGCTCACCAGTCTGGTGCTGATCTTCCTGGTGCTGCTCTTCCAGTTCAAGGAGATTTTAAAATCGCTCATCATCATGGCCGCGATACCCATGAGCTGGTTCGGCGCCTTTCTGGGACTGTATCTTACCGGCAACCCCTTCAGTTTCACCGGATTTCTGGGGGTCATCAGCTTAAGCGGCCTGGTCGTCAGAAACGGCATCATCCTGGTGGAATATGCTGACAAACTGCTCGCAATGGATGAATCCCAAAGCCTGCGATCAGTCGCCATCGATGCCGGCAAACGGCGCATGCGGCCGGTCTTTCTCACAGCCATGGCCGCTGCGATGGGAGTTGTCCCCATGATTATCAGCGGATCTCCGCTCTGGGCGCCGCTGGGCTCGGTCCTTGCCGTGGGACTGGTTTTCGGAATGGTCCTGACACTGCTGGTCATGCCGGTTCTCTACTGGTTGATGTTGCGTCCGGGAAAAGCCTCCAAAAAACGCAGTCTTCCAAAAAAGGCGGCAAGGGCTGCAGCCCCATAAGCAAAGGATCTTTTAATGAATAAATGCTCCATCCCATTATGGATTGCGATTATTGCCTGCCTTGTGCTTTCGGAGTGGGCGATGGGTGCCGACGAATCCTTGAATCCGGTGCTCAACCTGTCAGAATCGCTCACCATTGCCGTTCAAAACAATGCCGTCGTGAAGGCGGCGACGGAAAACCTGAAAGGGGCCGTATATGAAAGCATCGGTGCGAATGCAGACCGGCTTCCGAAAATTTCGGTCCACTATTCCTATCGGCATCTGGCAGATGCTCCCTATATGAGGGCAATGGGCATGCCGCCATCTCCGGTTGCTCATGCCAACCAGTATCACTGGGATCTTTCCGTAATCCAGCCGATTTTCTCAGGGTTTGCCCTCTCCCGCCGATATGAAATGTCCCGGCTGGGCGTCAAAATCAAGGAAAAGGAAAAAGATCAGGCCATTTTGGATGTGGCCAAGGGCGTTAAGAGCGCATATTATAGTGTGCTTCTTACCCGAAAATTGCTCACCGTGGCCGACGACGCCGTTAAATCGCTCCGGTCTCACGAAAAAGACAACCAACGATTTTACGACAGAGGCGTGATCCGACTCAACGATCTGTTGAGATCCAGGGTGGCCCTGGCGAATGCGGTACAGGGCCGGGAAAGAGCGCAGGCTGCTGCAAAAATGGCCCTGTCCGATCTCAACCGATGGCTTGCTTACGATATCAACCGGAACACCCGCATCCAAGATATCGAAAGGGTAGATACCCGGTCCCGTTTATTGGAGGAAGAGATCACTGAGGGGATTAAAAACCGGCCTTTGTTGCAGGTGTTGCGACTTTCACGGGAGGTTCTCGAAAATGTGATCCAACTGGAAAAAAGCGGATACTATCCGCAGGTTGCCTTCATTGGCGGTTACGGGCGGGATGGGGACGATCCGTTGGCTTCCAGCAATGACTATGGCAACAAACACAACGCCTGGGTCGCCGTTGAAACCAAATGGACGGTTTTCGACAGTCACAAAACAAAATCCAGGTTATACAAGGCCAAAACCGATAAGCGTGCCCTGACGCAACGGATCCGGAGCGCCGAGGACGGCATCCGGTTGGAGATCAAGAGTGCCTGGCTTAACCTCAGTGTCGCCCAAAAGAATATCGATACCGCCAGGGCTGCATGGATCCAGGCGAAGGAAAACCTGCGGATCACCCGTCTGGGCTACCGTCAGCAGGCCGCCACTTCCACCGAGGTTCTGGACGCAAGGACCGATCTCACGATGGCTCAGACCAACTTCTACGTGGCACTCTATGGATACCTGGACGCTACGGCCACTCTGGAAAGGGCTATTGGACAGCGGACAGAAAACAGTTAACAGCATCACCGATCTGCTGTTTTGCATCTTGCCCTGTCGGATCGGTTCTGAAAGGAAAATGGGCCATTTCTGTACGGACAATACCTATTCCACTGTGTGTCGGCATCATGGAGGTCACGATTTGCAGATAAGAAGATTGCTTGAGAGAATTGGGATACGCAGCACTCCTGCGCAACAGTCCACCTGGTCAGACAGCGATGAAGCCGTTCAGAATCAACTGAGGAAGGAGAGGTTGGAGCTGAAAAAGGAATTGGAACGGTTTCACGGTCTATACGAAATTGCTGGAAAATTTTATCATATAGATGGAATCTTCAGTGGCTATCCTGAAAACTGGAACAACATGAAATCCGGAGAGAAATGGAATTGGCGGGATGAACTTGCCCGTCGGTACGGCATGCCGGAGAACGTTTGTCTCAAATCATTCTGGGTCGATTGAATTTTGGTGGATTGAAGATGCCCCGGGTTAAGAAAACCTCAGGGCATCCTCTTCATGACGGCGGTGTTTGAAAGCATGGAAACACAGCATCTTCGATTCGATCGCGAACTTTTATCCACCTTCTTAGAGCCGCCGTGATTATGGGAAATTGGCTCGTTTTTGCGGTTCAACGGCATTGATATGGGCTTTTATAAAATGCCTCCAGCTTAGAAGTTGATCTGGAACCGATGGTACAGTCTGAAGGAACCGTCGGGATCATTCGCATCCAGCTCGATATCGGCATAACCCAGTTGCACCGAATATTTGACGGCATCGGAGATCTTATAACCGAGTCCGATATCAAATTCCCAGGCATCGGCGTCCTCCCAGATACTGCCGGCCACATCGTAGTTGGAATCCACGAATGCCAGGGCACCATTGAAGGACAGTGCGTCTGTTGCGGCGAAATCCAACCCGAGAATATACAGTGAGCATGCCGCGAAATGATCGGCCACAGGGCCGAAGGCGGTCCAGTTGGCCAGAAAAGTCAACGGCTCGAAGTCATCACCCATTGCGAAAGCCTGGCCCTCGTCTTCATTGCCATAGGCAAAGATGCCGTAGACCTTGGCCGGACCTGCGTTGTACCAGCCTTTGAGATAGGCGCCGAAAGTATCTGAATCCGGTGCGCCCGTGTCCCAATCCCGGCCCACGTACACCAAATCGGACTCAAAGCCCCAGGCGTCATAGGAACCGTCAATTCCGAGCTGGAAGGTAATCAAATCCAGACCGTCGGAACCCAGTTCCTGGATAATGTCGCTTCGATCCGCATAGCCAAGCAGCGGTTTTATATTGACCGGACCCAATCGAGTTACCATGGCGATATAATAGGTGTCGCCGTCATCGTCTTCGGCGTCCTCGGTGGCGCTGTTTTGGGCCCCTGACTCAGCATTTTTTTCCAGAATGGCAAACACCGGCCCGACGGGGGTCTCCTGCTTGACCTTTACCCGGTAGCGTCCGTTGGCATTGTTGGCAAAATCCGTGGCCCAAGCACCGCCGGTCATCAGGCCCAGATCCAGTGTCGTACCGGTGGATGTAAAGGTATGACTGCTGTACACCCGCTTGAACTCAATGTTGTCGTCCAGGTTGCTGGTGCCATCCTGGTTCCACCCATCGTGATTGCTGGTGATCCAGTTGCTGTCGTGAATTTCATAATTGACGATGATTTTGGTGTTGTCTGCCACACCGATGGTGGTGGTCATATCCAGTTCGTGATCGTAGTAACCGTAGTCAACGGCATCGGTCTGCAGACCGCTGCTGTTGCTGATCCAAGATCCCCTGGCATAGTAGCTGCCTGATGTCTTAAAATCCACGGCAAACGCACCGGTCGCAGAAAACATCACTATAAACAGCATCAAAAATAATTTCTTGGTCTTCTTCATCTATGTTCTCCTTTTTCATCAGTTGAATGTTCTGATGCAATCCCGCGCAGAGCACAGGATCCGAACCTTGGGCCACCCGTTGTTACGGACGGCCGCTTTCCCGAATACATTTTTGCCAAATACATTGCCGTTGAATTCGCAAATCGAGCGGGAATCCCCAAAAAAAATAAAGCACACATTATGGGATGAACGTTTTTTATACCCCCCTTTAGTTGATATTAAATATTTATGATTCATATTTCATACTATCAGGATCGATACGTATGAATTAATAAATTAAGTGATATTATAGTTTGTTAACAAAATTACGCTCGTTCAAATATTATGCTATAAAATGATGGTTTTTATATTTACTGATATATGAATCATTATTCATCTAAATGCATAATCGACGCTTGTCAAGAAAAAACGCGTGGGACCAAGCGGTTATTCGGGTAGATCACTCGCAGTTCTCACGATCATTGGCCTTTTGACCATCGCGTGGAGAGGCATGTGATGTCCCGAAGTGGAGAAAAAAAGACCATCTGAACAACTGGAACAAATAACGGATCAGCGGCCGGGTACGGCTGGAGCAATCATGCGGTTGGGAACCGCACTGCATTATTGAAACAGACAATACTGAATGGAACCAGCGGAACGGTTTCACTATTGGAAGCCGCTTTGAAGCCAAGCAGAGCGGGAGGGTGTTTTTAGTTTGACAGAAATATTTTGGTGGCTGCTCAGTACTTCGTCAATCTAATTTATTTTGACACCTCCACAGACTTGCCCCAGGGCGAAACGCCCGAAAAGCATTGCACGCACCCCGCAGCAATTCACGGGGTGTGTGCCGGCCATGCTGGTTCAGTCATCGAACTGTGCAGTCCAAGCCCCTACAGGCATCCGACGACCTTGCCGTTCCTGACGACAAATCGAATCTCGTCATTTTCGATGGCCCTGATCTTGAAAACATATTTTTCGACACCGTTTTCATATTTGATCACCTGGGCCGGTTTACCCCAGGTGCTGATCAGTTGCTGGACGGTTGTCGGGTGGTTGGCATAATAATGTGTAAATCCGCCCATTGGATCGGTGTCCGTGGTTTGGTCTTGCGCCAGAGCCGAAGGGAGAGGTGCGAATCCGGCAACAGCAAAGACGATAATGGTTAGGATGAAGACGATTTTTTTCATGATATTCTCCTTTTGGTTTGTGGAAAAGAATATTGATTCATCATTCAATATCATAGGCAAAATTATCTGCTCTACAATCCTTATAACTGTAAAGGATAATATTAGCGCGACCTCAAAACATATATGAAGGGTGAAATTGAATTATGAATCATGATTCATTCATAGGGCCAAAAAAAATATTTGTCAAGAAATATTTCAATGCTCGCGTTTCGTCGGTTCCATTCCCTACAATGTCCTGAATTTTCCGTCATCCCAGGGAAATCCCTCGCTTGACGAGTATTTTGAGATCCTGCCGAATATCGCTGAGAGACAATTCATCCGGTGCTTGTGCCCATTCAAAAAGCAATCGCCTAAACCCACCGAACAAGAAGTGAACAAATACCTTCGGATTGATACTGGGATTGAAAATCCCTGACCGCTGGCCCTCTTTCAGCAAATATTCTGTTGTTTTCATAAACCGTTGAACATAGGGAAAAAGGACTGTTTTTTCCTGCGCGATCAGTTGATGGTACTCAGTGACGAATATGGTAGCCATGTCGGCGTTGTGAATAAATAGGTCAAAAAGCAGGTCCCCCTGAGCATCGAGCTTTTCCGCTATCGTCAGATCTTTCCTTTCCGCCAGCAGATCGAGCTTGTCAGTCAATTCTTCCCACAGATTGATGGAAATTTGTTCCAGGATGTCTTCCTTGTTACGGTAATAAAGATAGAGACTGCCGGCTCCGACACCAGCCACTTCCGCAATCTTTGCCATTTTAGCGTTATGGTAGCCGGTCTGGGCGAAAACCTGAACGGCGGCTTCGAGGATCTCTCTTTTTTTTTCAGCTTTGTGCGGATTCATGGCATCGTTTCCAATCGGATCTCGGCCAAAGGTTGTTGTGACCTGATTTTATTGAATATTGAACCGGGTTTCAATTATATAGCGCCACCTCCCTTTGTCAAGGCTTTCCCGCTGAAGTGAAGGCTGCAAAAACGAACCACCAGCTTCAGGCCAGAAACTCTAAAGAATTCGCCATGGCGTGTCAAACCGGAATAAGAAACGAAGGTATAGGGTTCCATCGCCACCTTCCCACACCTCATTCATACATATCCGCAACGATGCGCAGGTAGTTTCGAATCAAAATTTGACCGGACTCTCTGGAAATTTCAGGATGAAACTGAACCCCAAAATGGGGCAGGTGTTTGGATGCCATTGCTTCTACGGGGAAAAACTCGGAGGTCGCGAGCTTTTCGAATCCTTCCGGAAGAAAAATCCCCTCACAATGATCCGTTTGCATGGAAAATACCGACGGTAAATCATTAAAAAGGTCATGCTCTACAACGGTTTGAATCACCTCCTCAGTTCTACGTTCATCCCCCAGGTACACGTCGGCACCCGCCCGAATTCCGAGTGCCTGATGGCCGAGACAGATCCCCAGTATGGGCAACGCCAACGAATCGATAAATGTAAACTGCTGTGTGAGATCGAACACCCTTTTCGGATTCGTGAAAAGATGGGGACCGCCGGAAATAACGACAGCCTGGGTTTGAACGAAATCAAAACCATTTGCCTGCGCGAGACAGATGGTTTCGACCCGGCATCCCTGATCCTTGAGAGCCACATAAAGATCAGAGATGTGATAGCTGCCGCAATCGATAAGGGTAATCTTTAGCATGATAGGGCAATCTCGCTGCTGCAGATGAGAATCTCATCTGCTTTTCGCTGTTCACCTGATCCAAAAACAAGAATGCCCCCGGGAGTAATTCCCCGGGGGCTATATAGGAAACGGCACTGCCGTTGGATGCCAAAAGGGCTGTTCAATGAACAGCCCTTTTTATAAAATGGCGTCCCCAACGGGATTTGAACCCGTGTTGCCGGATTGAAAGCCCGGTGTCCTGGACCTGGCTAGACGATGGGGACGTAAGCCGTATATTCGATATTTTGGTGGTGGGCCGTGCGCGGCTCGAACGCGCGACTCTCTGCTTAAAAGGCAGATACTCTACCGACTGAGTTAACGGCCCGCCCAAAAGAAC
>CAZWAE010000019.1:0-30656 GCA_964631805.1 uncultured Desulfobacteraceae bacterium
AGGGTCATGGAGCAGGAAGACGCTGTTCCCGCCACATTGGTGTAGTTGAGCACCAGTGTTTCACCGGCCGCGAAAGTGGTGAAAGCCGTGACGGCCGACGCGGTAGCGGCGAAGTTATTGGCGTCTTCAGTAAATTCCAGCACCTGGGCTACCGAAGATGTTCCGGTGCCGCTGGCGTTGAGCATCTTGATGCCGTTGAAATCAGTGGCCTGGGCGATCCGCTCGATTTCACTGCGCATGGCACCAAACTCATCGTTCATAATCGAGCGCTGGTCGCTGTTGTAAGTCCCGGTGGCGGCCTGCTCGGCCAGCTCTTTCATCCGGATCAGTTTCTCATCGATAACCGCGGCAGCGCCGTCCATGGTTTGCAGCATGGAAATGGCATCGTTGGCGTTCCGGACACCCTGGTTCAGAACGGCGATGTCAGAGCGCATCAGCTCACGAACCGCCAGTCCAGCCGCATCATCGGAGGCGCTGTTGATACGCAGACCGGATGACAGTTTATTGATCGATTTTGACAATCCGCCGTAACTCTTTGTCAAATTATTGGCAGCCGTCAGAGCCATAAGGTTATTGTTGATTGAAAGTCCCATGATTTGTCCTCCTTAGGTTGATGGATCATTTTTTATTAAAGTACTGCTCGGCCTGGCGTCGCTCTCCGGACCATTTCCCGGTATCTGTTTGTCACCTCCTTTTTGCCTGAATTCGGCCGTTCAGCGACTTTGCATGTTCCGCGGCCGCCAACTGACGGCGACCTGTCTTCTATGCTTTGGTTATCTTATGGGCAGGGGGAGGAGAAACTTTAATTTTTTTTTAAAAAATATTGAAATTGGATAATGGCATAAGTTTTGCTACTATTGAATCCCATCGATTATGCGGTATGTTTTCATAACCTTATTATTAATATTTAAGGAAACGGAAACTGCCTGCCAAAAGGATATCACCGTATCAAGACCCACGTGCGGACGCGATGAAAGGATGAAAGGATGGGCCAGGATTTGACGAAAATACTGGTTATCGACGATGAGGTTCACATTTGCGAATTGCTTGATGAGTTTCTAACTCTGTTCGGGTACGAGGTTGCAACCACTTCAAAGGGGGGAACCGCATTTGCCATTTTCGAAAAAGAGAAACCCGATATCGTTTTTCTCGATATCCGGATGCCTGGATTCAGCGGCATCGATATTTTGAGGGATTTAAAGAGGACGGGGCTGATTTTCGGCGTGATCATGCTGTCTGCCTTTGGCGATGACCAGACCATTGGGGAAGCCCTGGATGCAGGGGCCGATTTCTATATCCAGAAACCCATGGATTTCGAGAGATTGAAAGAAACCCTGGCATCTCTGGAACTGAAGGTTCAGGATCGGAGGCAACAGAGATGAGATTGCACCTGGACGAACTGAAACCCGGTATGCGGGTGGCAAAACCGGTTCTGAATGCTCAAAACATTTTGCTGATCAAAGGGGGTACCGATTTAACGGAAAAGAATATCCTGACGCTCAAAACATGGGGGGTTACCCATGTGGTGGTGGAGGGGACGGGTCAGGAGGATGCGTTGTCTGATGAGATCCCGGACCAGAAAGGAGACGTTGCCATTGAGAAACGGCTCAAGGAAAAATTCGCCGATGTTCTGGACAACCCGGTGATGGTGGAAATCATGAGAACTGCCATCTGCCAGATCCGGAAAAGGGAACGTTAAAACAGGCCATGAAGAAAATAAACCTGAAACGGATCATCAGACGGGTGGACGATCTGCCGACCCTTCCCATGACCGTTTTGAAGATTACCGAACTTGTCAACAATCCCAAATCTTCCGCACGGGATCTGGCCACCGTCATCACCGACGACCAGGTCCTTACGGCCAGACTGCTCCGGCTGGTCAATTCCGCTTTTTACGGGTTTCCCCAGCGTATCTCCACGGTAACCGGCGCTATCGTTCTGCTGGGGTTTGATGCCATCCGGAACCTGCTTTTGACCACATCCCTGTTCGATTTTTTTTCGGCCAGCCAGAAGGCACACAACGTCAGCAGGGAAGAGTTGTGGGACCACTCCCTGGGGTGTGCTGTGGGCGCGAAGGTCATCGGGAAGCGTATCCGGTACGACAAGGTCGAAGAGTTGTTTGTGGCCGGCCTTCTCCATGACATCGGGAAAATAGTGGAGATGCTGTTTCTGCCGGATGTCTTCCCAAGGGCGGTTGCCTTGGCCAAAGCGGAACACACGCTGTTGATTCACGCCGAGAGGTCCATGCTTGAATTTACCCATGCCGACGTCGGCCGGCTGCTGGCGGAACGCTGGAACCTGCCTTCCAAGCTGGTAGAGGTGATTGCCGGCCATCATCAACCGATGGAAGCAGACCCTTTTGCTCTGGAGGCCTCGGTGATCCACCTGGCGGATATTCTTTGCCGTGCCCTCTGCAGGGGTTCCGGCGGGGACAGCACCGTACCGGAACTCCAAGCGGAAGCCTGGGAGATGCTCCAGATGGAGACGGCCGATATCGGACCGATCATGGAGGAGATGGAAAAAGAGTTTATTGATATCAGCCCCTTTACCAAGACAGTATGATGGACATTCAAAAAGAATTGGAAAATAGCCGCAGCGAGTTGGCAGACCTTAAAACTGGTTACCAGTCGGTGCTGGATTTTATCGACAAGATGGAGCATCTGGGACAGTTTCAGGACCGGCTGGACATCACCAGCGACATTGAACGGATATGGACCGTTCTGTCAAAGGAGATAAAACAGTTTGCCGCCGCGGAGGCCTGCGCACTTTTCATGGTGGATGACGAAACCCAGGATTTCGAGTTAAGAAGTTCATCACCGGTAGAGACAGAGGGGACGTGCCGCAAAGAGATCGGGCTGCAGATTGAATGCGGCACTTTCTCCTGGATTATCAATCGCAGACAACCGTCCATCATCCCCTCGCTGGCGTTCAAGGAAAACCGCACGATCATCATGCTGCCGCTGTCCACGGTCCGGAAAACAGTGGGCTGCGTCATGCTGCTGACGCCCATCAAAGACAGTGCGATTACCCATGAAACCCTTAAACTATTGAGTATGTTGGCAAAACAATGTTCCCTGGTAATGGAAAACTCCCAACTCTACGATTCACTGCGCAAAGAGCATGAGTCTTTGAGGCATGCACAAGCACAAGTATTGCAAGCAGAGAAACTGGCTTCCATCGGTCGGTTGACATCCGGAGCTTTTCACGAGATATTGAATCCATTGAACATCATTTCAGGTTACCTTCAACTGATTCAGATGAAATCAAAGTCAAACGCGGACATTTCCGGCCATCTGATCACCATGAAGGAGCAGACGGATCGTGTTTCCAGCATCGTTAACGATCTGTTGAAGTTTTCCCAGTTTTCCATGAAAAATGTTACAACCCTGAAGGTGAGCGAACTCATCGACACCGCACTGGTGAGGGTTGCGGAAACGCACAACGGTCCAAACATTCGCATCATTCGGAATTACGACCCAGACCTTCCCGAGGTACATGGGGATGCGGAAAGTCTGACGCAGGTATTCTTCAACCTTTTGGCCAATGCGTGGGAGGCGATGGCGGGCAAAGGGGTGATGACCATCCACACGCGGAGGTTGGAAGAGATGTCGACGGTGGAAAACAAGCGGGAAGGTATCGAGGTGGTGTTTGAGGATGACGGTTGCGGCGTACCTGAAAAGGATATCGGCCGGATTCTCGATCCATTTTTTACCACCAAGGAGACGGATAAGGGAACCGGACTAGGCCTGTCTCTCAGTTATGGCATTGTGAAGGAACATGGGGGTGAGATTCGGATTGAGAGCGTTTTAGATTCCGGCACGACTCTCACGGTGAGCCTTCCCGTACATGCGGCTTGAGGGGGACAACAATTTGCGATATCCGGTTGCCATCCCTAGGGGAATATGCAACATTACAATAACTTTAATGATCAGGGAGTAAAATCATGAGTTTAAAAGTCTTGACTGTTGATGACAGTAAAACGATTCGAATGATCGTTAAAAAGGCATTCAGGCCTTACAAGTGTGAAATCTATGAGGCTGAAAACGGAGTCGAAGGGTTATCGGCTGTGGGCAGCTCAAAACCGGACCTTATTGTTCTGGATATCACCATGCCGGTGATGACGGGTATCGAGATGCTTGAAAAACTGAAAAATGTCCCCGAGTTTAAGAATATACCGGTGATTATGCTCACCGCCGAGTCGGGGAAAGAGAATGTCATGCGGATCATTAAGATGGGTGTTAAAGACTACCTGGTCAAACCCTTCAAACCGATCCAGTTGATTGAAAAAGTCGAAAAGGTCGTTACTCTGGAACTCAAAGAGGGATCCGATTCGAAAGATCGTTCCGGAATGGATTTCTTTTCACTGGACGGCGATGTCCAAAAACTGACGCTGCCGGAAAAGATATCCAGACCCGTCGTGATGGATATCGAGGGTGTGATGGGGCCCAAACTGGCAGAAATGAATAAAAACAGCGTGAGCAAGCTGGTGATCGATCTTTCGAGCGTTTCAGAAGTGAATGTGTCGCTGATCAAAATTATTCTGTTTGTCGGGTCTAAAAGCAAGGACGCCGGTGTTCAGTTCAAGCTTGTGGGCGAACAGAAGCTTCAGGACGATCTTCAGGGGTTTCAGGAAACCAGCGGAATGCCGGTTTTTGCTTCCATTGATGAAGCCAAAGCCGCATTTTAAGAGTCGGGTGCCGGGTTTTTGCAATTTGCATGAGATGGTTTTGAACCTCCCGTTTCGCAAAATAAAACAAATCGATATAATAACAAATGGTTAATCTCTAACACGCTATTTTTAGGTAAAGAATAATTTGCATTTTGCCAATATATAGGGAATCAGCTTTGGGGATTTTAAGGTCGATAAAACGCGTGAATCGATCCTAACCGGTTATAATTTAAAGGAATCTTTATGAACTGAATTTATTTTGGTGTGCTGGCACATTCCTTGCTAATTGTCTTTGACAAGCCGTCGATAAAATCGATCTTTGCAAAAAATGATTGACTTATCATTGCACCAAAGGGGAAAGGATATGGGTTCAAAAAACAGCGCAGCGGAAATCAACGACACCGATTCTTCGAAGGAAAGTCAGGATCACTTTCATCATATCATCGGGCAAAGCGAATCGATGTGTGAGGTGTTCCGGCAGGTCAAACGGATATCCAATTGCGATTCGACGATTTTCATTCAAGGTGAAACCGGCACCGGGAAAAATATGATTGCCCGTGCCATCCATCTCAATTCCCCACGAAAAAACAAACCCTTTATTTCCGTAAATTGTGGTGCCATTCCCGAAAACCTGCTGGAAAGTGAATTGTTCGGTCATGTGAGGGGTGCCTTCACCGGTGCCACCTCCTCGAAACAGGGAAAATTCGAACTGGCCGATGGCGGCACTATTTTTTTAGATGAGATCGGGGACATGAGTCCGGATCTTCAGGTCAAGGTGCTGCGGATATTGGAAGACCGGGAATTTGAACCGGTCGGCGGCTGCATCACAAAAAAGGTGGATGTCCGGGTTCTCGCCGCTACTCATCGGGACCTGGATGATCTCGTGCAGAAAAAAGCTTTTCGGGAGGACCTTTTTTATAGAATATTCGTCATTCCGATTCATCTTCCACCATTGAGAGACCGGCACTCCGATATCCCATTGCTTCTTTCCCATTTTTTGTCCTATTTCAATGATCGGAACGGCCGGAATGTGACCTGTTTTGCCAAGGGCGCGGAAGCGCAGCTGATGAGCCATTCGTGGAAAGGTAATGTCAGGGAGTTGAAAAACCTTGTGGAAAGAATGGTCGTCATGAGCGATGGAAACAGGATCGAGATTCAGGATCTGCCGAAACCATACCTAAACGGGGCTGCAAAACCGGTATCCCGTCCTGTGGATCTAAGCGATAGCGGGATCGATCTCAATTCCGAGGTGACGGCTTTTGAAAAAACGTTGATCCTGAAATCACTGGAGCAATCCAAATGGGTTAAAACCAAAGCCGCAAAACTGCTTCATTTGAACCGTACCACCCTGGTGGAAAAGATCAAACGACACAATCTGGAATCCTTGAAACGAGCCACCGGTTGATGACATAGACTGATCAAGAAGGTAACAAGATCAACCCCCACTAAATTCCGCATGCAAATCGGGGCCGATACGGCCCATATTACAATTCTCCCTATTTATTCAGACCCTAAATCATACCCAACCCGGCGAAGCCGGAACCGAGTTGGAGGTTGATGATTTGTTTCACCGGGGTGAATCCTGTCAAAAGATGTCAAGCAAGTGACATGTGGTATCTGAAATTTTGACAAAACCTTCCGAATTTATCCTTTTCTCCTGATCATTCCCATCTCCCGTCATCTCACTATTTTTCTTGGGCAGTGGCCTTGTCATAAATTTCGTTTAAACGAATTTTGTCAGGGCAAACAAAACTATAATAATAAATTTAGACTGTTAACTATATCCACAACTTCATGGATTCCTTTTTATAAAGGTCTATTTGTTTTTCGATCCACCTCCGGATCAAATTTGTAACCTGAATTCGACACCATGGCACGCGATTTGCCATACATAAAGGGCAACCCGGCAGGATTGCCGTTTCACATGACTGAGAATTTGATTAAAAATTAAAGAGAAATGGGGTTTGTAGCTTATGGCATTGGATCCGATACTGCTCATCGACGACGAGCCGAGCATCAGGTCGGCGGTGACCGGCACTCTTGAAGCCGGCGGATATGCTGTTGTGAGTGTTGTGAATGTGGATGATGCACTCCGGCAGTTCTGTGACCGGAAATTCAGTATGGTCATTGCCGATGCCGCCGTCTCGGAAGACTCCGGTGAATCGATGCTATCGAAGGTCAAGGAGGTCTCTCCCCAGACACCGGTGATCATCACCACGGCCAACGGATCGGTCAACAATGCGGTTGAGGCAATGCAGGCCGGGGCTTCGGACTACATTCCCAAACCCTTTTCTTCAGATACCCTCAGTGCCGCCGTGCGAAGGGTCCATTCGGTGGTAGACCCAAATGGACAAAACGGCGGAAAGACAGGGCAGAATTTTCAGAATAAACAGACTAAAAGAATGATCGCGGGAGACCCTAAAACCTTGAAAATCCTGGTCCTGGCCGGAAATATCGCTTCTAGTAAGGCCACTGTGTTGATCCAGGGTGAAAGCGGAACGGGCAAGGAGGTTCTTGCCGCCTATATTCATCACAACAGCGGCCGGCGCCGTCAACCCTTTGTCGCTGTCAATTGCGCCGCATTGCCGGATACATTGGCGGAGAGTGAATTGTTCGGGCATGAAAAGGGCGCTTTTACCGGCGCATTTGCCGGGAAAAGCGGGAAATTCGAACTGGCCCACGGGGGAACAATCCTGCTGGATGAGATCAGCGAGATGTCCCTCCCGCTCCAGGCGAAACTGCTCCGGGTGCTTCAGGAGAGTGAGGTGGATCGCATTGGCGGCAGAAGACCGGTTGCCATCGATACCCGCGTGATCGCCGTGAGCAATGTGAATTTACAGAAGGCTGTGGAAAATGGCTCTTTCCGGGAAGATCTTTATTACCGGATCAATGTCGTTCCCATCACTCTGCCGCCTCTGCGGGAGCGAGTGCAGGATATTCCGCTTCTCGCCGAGTTTTTTCTCGAAAAGTACCGCATCATGAACGGGAGCGGCATTTGTAGAATCGAGGATGCCACTATGGACGCGCTGATGGGATGCACATGGAAGGGCAATGTCCGGGAACTCGAAAACACCATCGAACGGGCGGTTCTTTTGGGATCCGGCGATACGCTTCTGCCGGAGCACCTGATGTTGGAGATGATTTCCGGCGGCGCGAACCCGGATGTGCCGATCAGGGCGGGGATGTCGGTCAAAGAGATGGAAAAAAAACTGATCTTCCATACGTTAAAGGAAGTTGAAGATAACCGAACCCACGCGGCGGAACTGCTCGGCATCAGCATCCGAACGCTCAGGAATAAATTGAATGAATATCGAGAAAGCGCATGACCGGCAGGAGATCATCGCCAGGTCCGTCACCGGATTCTGGAATATCCGGTGGTACGGATGTTGCATTCTCATCCTGTCATTAACCGATTTCGATGGTAAAAAGGAGGCATGATTTGGAAATCAACGGACTATTCAGAGGATCCATCCCATTGCTGAACAAGGCGATGGACCTTAGAACCACAAGGCATGGCCTGATTACCTCCAACATCGCCAATCTGGACACCCCGCAATACAAAGCATTTGATCTGATGGTTGAGGACGAACTGGAAAAAGTTGCCGGTAATGGGCAAAAAATGAACCTTCACCAAACCCGCAGCGGTCATCTGCCCCCCCGCGAAAGAAGGTCGGACGGTATCCCGGGTCTTGTGGAGATTGAGGGGCATCCCTTTCAATCCGTTGAGGGTAATACGGTGGATATCGACAGGACCATGTCGGATTTGACTGAAAACAGTCTGAAGTACAACGCCACCGCCCGAATTCTCTCGAAAAAGTTTCAAGGCATGAAATCGGTCATACAGGGAGGGGGAAAATAGTTATGGATTTTTTTAGCTCATTAAAAATCAGTTCTTCCGGACTTTCAGCCCAGAGACTCAAGATGAACCTGATCTCGAGCAACCTGGCAAATGTCAATACCACCCGCACCCCGCAAGGGGGGCCTTATCAGCGGAAAGAGGTTGTGCTTAAGGCGGAGCCCGTCAAATCTGAATTTTACGATGCACTGCAGTCCCGTCTCAAGGGTCGTATATCGGAGGTGGAGGTGGCTGATATCAACGAGGATAGCAGGCCGCCGGTGGTCAAATTTGATCCCAACCATCCCGATGCCGATGAAAAGGGATATGTTTCCTTTCCCAATATCAACGTCATAGAGGAGATGGTGGATATGATGACGGCCTCTCGAAGTTATGAAGCCAATGTCACCGCCATTACCACCGCTAAAAACATGGCCGCTAAGGCCCTCGAAATAGGTAGATAACCATGAATAATATCGAGATACAGAATGGAACCGGGCCTCTGTTAGGACCTGTGAAAGCGCCCCAGCCAGCCGGCTCCTCGGAAGGGGGTTCCTTTGGCGATATGTTCAAAAATGCCATCAATTCCGTTAACCGGCAGCAGCGTGTTGCCGATCAGGCCATCGAGGACCTGGCCACCGGCAGGAATGCGGATATCCACCGCACCATGATCGAGATGGAAAAAGCGGATGTTTCGTTCCAGCTTGTCATGCAGGTACGCAATAAACTGATCACCGCCTATGAAGAGATCATGCGGATACAGGTTTAATGAGAGGATTCTGAAAAAATGGCCAAGTCGACACAGAGTTTTCCAATGCAAATGGCAACCGTGTTCCAACGGTTAAGTGCCGGAAGAAAAATATCGCTGCTCCTGCTCATCGGCGTGACCATTGTCGGATGCGTTTTACTGGTCAACTGGGTAAGCCGGCCCGAATACGGCGTTTTATATTCGGATCTGGAGCCCGAAGATGCGGGCGCTATTCTGTCCAGTCTGAAAGAACGCAAGATCCCGTTCCGGTTGGTCTCCAACGGCCGATCCGTGATGGTTCCCCAGGGCATGATCCAGGAAGCACGGCTGGACCTTGCCGCCAAGGGTCTTCCCCAGGGAGGGGCCGTTGGTTTTGAACTGTTTGACAACAGCAAACTCGGCATGACGGAGTTCGCCCAGAATGTGAACTTTCAGCGTGCCATGCAGGGAGAACTGGCCCGTACCATCAACGGGTTCAAAGAGGTGGAAAGCTCCAGGGTACACCTGGTGATGCAGCCAAAATCGTTGTTTGTAGAAGATGAAAAGCCGGCCAGCGCATCGGTAGTACTCAAACTTCGTTCGGGAAAGTGGTTGAACCAGGACCAGGTGGACGGCATCGTTCATCTGGTGTCGTCCAGCATCATGGGGTTGAATCCGGAAAACGTCACGGTGGTGGACAATGTGGGGAAGGTGTTGTCGGGGCCAAAGGATGAGAATGGCATGAAGCAGGCCGGCGCCTATCAATTGGAATACCGGGAGAAGGTCGAAAAAGACATGGAAAACCGGATCACCTCCATGCTCGAGAAAACGGTGGGCGCGGATAAGGCCATCGTCCGCGTGTCCTGTCTGATCAATTATAAAAAACATGAAAAGACAGAGGAGCTGTATTATCCCGAGAATCAGGTGGTCCGGAGCGAACAGCTCTATCAGACATCCAACGATCAAGTGGGTAAGGATGCTTCCGGGACATCGAGTGTCGGATCCGCCGACACGGGAGGCGGTGGGGCCGACAACGAAGCGAATTTCAAGAAAAAGGACCGAACGGTCAATTATGAGATCGGCAAGGTCACCAGTCACATTGTCGAACCCTTTGGGACCATTGAAAAGATGTCCGTGGCGGTACTCGTGGATGGGGTTTATACGGTCGAGACAGATAAAAAGGGGGAAGAAACCTGGAACTATGCCGCAAGGTCTGAAACGGAGATGACCAAATTCGAGGACATCGTCAAGCGCGCCATCTCCTATGATGAGAAGCGGGGTGACCAGGTCAGTGTCGTCAATATGCCCTTTCAGAACACCCGGCAGACGGTGTCGGAAACCGAAGCGGAAAGTCCCGGCTGGATGGACAGTGTCCGGCAGTACGGCGGACCGGCGGTAAAATATATTTTTACCTTTATCGTGGCCATGATGATTTATCTTTTCGTTGTCCGGCCAATTGTGCAATGGGTGACCGATACCGATGTCTCCGATGCCCAACTGCTTCAGCAGCTCCCGAAAACCGTGGGAGAACTTGAGCGGGAGTTTGATCAGAATCCGAACCAGTTGCCTTCCAATGCATCCCGGCTTCTTTCCGCCAATAGCGAAAAGGCCGTTCAACTCATGAGGAGCTGGATGAGCCAGGCATAAGGTTCATGACATTAAACGACACCAGATAAACAAGCGGAGAAGAATATGGATCAGAATAATTTGCCCGGACCGATGAAAGTCGCCATACTGATCAATGCGATCGGTGAACCAGGGGCCGGGGATATTCTGAACAGTATGAACAGCCAGGAGAGGGAATTGATCCAACAGCAATTCCAGCAGATGGGAAGCGTCTCCCAGGCCGCTATGGATAAAGTGATCACCGAATTTTCCCAGTTGCTCGAAAATGTGAATGGATCGGGCATGCCGAGCCTGGAAGGCATCGGCGACGGGACATCCAACGACGGGAACGGTGGGGCGGGTGCCAGCCTCCAAACCCTGCAATCCCTGGAACCGGAGCAACTTGTGGATCTCATAAAAGGGGAACACCCCCAGACCATCGCATTGATTTTGGTCCACATAAAAACGGGTGTGGCCAGTGAAGTGCTTTCCCTGCTGGATGAGGAGATCAAGGTGGATGTCTCTTTCCGCATTGCATCGATGGACAAGGTTATCGCCGGTATGATCAACGAGATCGATGAGGTGTTTGAAGATATCCTCAAAAACTCAGACTCCACGAAAACTCAGAAGACCGATGGCATCGACTGTCTTGCGGAGATTCTCAACCAGACGGACGAGATCAGCAACGAACAGATCATGAGTGAGATTGAGGATAAGGATCCAAAGCTGGCAGCACAAATCAAACAGAAGATGTTCGTATTCGAAGATCTGGTAAAGGTGGATGACCGGGGTCTCCAGAAATTGTTGAGACAGGTCGAAACCCGGGAACTCTCCGTCGCGTTGAAGGGTGCTACGGATGAAGTCAAGGAGAAGATATTCCGGAACATGTCATCACGGGCGGCCGAAATGCTTGAAGAGGAGATCGAAGCGGTGGGCGCTGTTCGGATGAAGGAGGTGGAGGACGCACAGCATGTCATAACAACGGTCATTCAGGATCTTGAAAAGAAGGGTGAGGTGGTCATCAGCGGAAGAGGAGGAGAAGAATACATTGCATAAGATGACGAAAGACAACCAGGTGCAGCAGGCCAACTGTTATAGGCCGCATTGTTTTCCGGATCTGTCCATGGGCGGCTTTGAACCAAAGGCTCCACAGACGGACGAGGCATTGAGTTTCCAGCAGGTGGGAAACCCGGCCGGCCAGGGTTCGTCAGGGGGGTTTCTCGTTGGGGCGGTTTCAGAAAACGGTTCCGTGACCGCATCCGGAATGGACGTCGCGGAAATTCGGAAAGAAGCCTATGCCGAAGGATATGCCGAAGGAGAGAAGGCCGGCCAGCAGAGCAGCAGCCGTCAGCTCACGCCGGTGATCAACAACTTCAGCCAGGCCGTCGAGGAACTTGAAAAAATCAAGAAAAATATTTTTTTGAATGCTGAAAAAAAGACCCTGAACCTGGCTTTAGCGGTGGCCCGTAAAATCGTCATTCGTGAGATCGAGAGCAACCGTGAGGTGATATTTGATATCATCAGAGAAGCCCTCGACAGTATCGTCGATCGCGAGGGGATTACCATCCGTGTGAATCCGGAGGATTATCGCCACGTCACCCAGTCCAATGGCAGACTGTCGGAAATGATCGATGATTACGAACATATCACCTTTGAGGAGGATAGCACCATCTCGGGTGGCGGATGTCTCATTAAGACCCGCATGGGGGATATCGATGCGCGGGTCGACCGCCAGTTCAAGGTCATTGAAGAGCTTTTTGAATCCCAGTTCCAGATGATGAAGAAAGAGGCGGAATAAATGGAATGCGCCCTTGATTTTGAAAAATACCATGAGTCCCTGAATGAATCGCGGCCGATCTGTGCCAATGGCAGGGTGACCAAGGTGGTGGGTTTTGTGACTGAATCGTTGGGACCGTCATCGAGGCTGGGCAGCATTTGCGATATCTACCGGCAGGGGAACAAAAATACTGTCCGTGCGGAAGTCCTTGGCTTCAGGAATAACAAAGTACTGCTGATGCCGCTTGGCGATATGAGAGGCATCGGACCCGGCAGCCGTGTGGTGACCCGGGAGCATCGCGCTTTCATACCCGTTGGGAAAACGCTGTTGGGACGAGTTGTCGATGGCCTGGGATGTCCCATAGACGGCAAAGGGCCTGTATACTGCGATAACGAATATCCGATTCATGCCGATCCCATCAACCCTCTCATGCGTTCTTGCATCCGACAGCCTTTCGATGTCGGGATTCGGGCGATCAATGGACTTTTAACCGTTGGATCCGGTCAACGAATCGGCATATTCGCAGGATCCGGCGTCGGTAAAAGCGTCCTGATGGGAATGATTGCGCGGAACACGGCCGCCGACGTCAACGTCATCGCCCTGATCGGAGAACGGGGCAGGGAGGTCAACGATTTTATAGAAAAACAATTGGGCAAAGAGGGTTTGAAACGCTCCGTGGTGGTTGTGGCGACATCCGATCACCTGCCGCTTATCAGGATGCGAGGGGCATTCATCGCCACTGCCATCGCCGAATACTTCCGGGATCAGGGGCTTTCCGTCAATCTGATGATGGATTCATTGACGCGGTTTGCCATGGCCCAGCGGGAGGTCGGGCTTGCTCTGGGAGAGCCTCCCACCACCAAAGGATACACCCCGTCGGTGTTCACACTGCTCCCCAAGCTGTTGGAGAGAGCCGGCACCTCATCCGGAAAGGGCTCCATTACGGGACTTTATACCGTTCTGGTGGAAGGGGATGACATGAATGAGCCGGTGGCTGATGCCGTAAGATCGATACTGGACGGGCATATCGTTCTTACCCGCAAGCTGGCCATGCAGAATCACTATCCGGCGGTGGATGTGCTAAAGAGTATCAGTCGCGTCATGGACGATGTGATCGATGGAAATCACCGTGAACTGGCCAACCGGCTCAAGATGGTTCTGGATACCTATCGAAATTCCGAAGACCTCATCAACATCGGCGCCTATGTAAAGGGGAGCAACCCAAAGGTGGATTACGCCCTGGAGATGATCGATAAAATCAACGATTATCTTAAGCAGGAGACTGACCAGTACGCCAGCTTTGAATCCAGTGTGGCGGCGCTTGAAAGTTTGTTTGGCTAACGATTCAGCAAGAAGTCGTTGCTCAATCCGTTGTGAAGAGGCCCTTTTGGCCGGAAGGTGAATATGTTTCAGTTCAATTTGCAGCCATTGCTTTTTCAGCGGAAATTCGTCGAGAAGATTCACAAGAAGGAACTGGCAGAACTGAAAAAGAAGCTGGCAAAAGAGCAGGAGAAACTGTTGGCCTGTGAAGAGCAGGAAAGTCGGTTGGTCCGCGAGATGGAAGAGAAATCACTCCAGAAACCCAGTATTTCGGAACTGAAAATGTATTCGCTTTCCCACAGACAGCTTACGTCACACCTGAAACGTCAGCAAGAGAGAGTAAAGACCTCGAAACACAAATCCCGGAAAGGAAGGGATCGTCTCCTTGACGCCATGAAGAAACGAAAAGCGCTGGACCGGCTGAGGGAGAAACGATGGAACACCTACTGCAAAGAGGAGGCCAGAAAAGAGCAGGCCTTTCTCAGTGAAGTAGCGATTCAGCAGTTCAACCGGAAATCATGAAGTGAATTGATACGAGGAACGTGACCATGCAAACGCAATTGCCCATTATCGAAAACCTTCCGGAAAAAGGGTATGTCGGGAAACCGATGTCAAAAACGAATCCGCAAAAAGAGGGGGAGGGATCTCTTCAAGTACCGGATTCGTTTATGGACGCACTGAACGAGTTGACGGCTGATCGGCCTATGCCTGAGCAGCAGGACAGCATGGCGGTTTTTTTTGAAACAGTGCCCGAGTCGGAGGATGCGGGAGTATCCCTGCCACAGGAGGGCGGCTTGACCGGCATCGCCGTCGAAAGCCCGTTACCGACGGAGCCAACGGAGGGGTCGCTGGGTTTGGCGCTTTCCGATGATGCGGCCGGTGCGATGGATTCGGATAAGAATCTGGTCCCGGCAGCAAAAGGAGCGGATCCGGATTTTAAGACGACCGGACAGGAAACAGGCCCGGCGGCGGGCCTTGCGCAGGAAAAACCGATCGCTGCCGGAAGCGGAAACATCGCCATTTCGCCGGATTTAAATTCCCGGGGCACGCAACCCCCTATATTGACCGGCAATTCACCAGCGGATAAACCGGCGCCACCCGGTCTCACCGTGGAAAAGGACCCCGTCCGGGATACCGATGCCGGGGCCGTAAAAGGTGCTGGGGTTGCCGGGGCCACAAAAGGTGCGGGAGTTGCCGGGGCTGTGAAAGATGGAGGGGGCGTGGACACATCTTCGACATCGGCAGCGATGGATCCGCACCGGGGTCTGCTGACGGCCAGGCAGCCAAAATTGGAGAGTTCGGGAAGATCGGGTGAACGGTCCGCCCATGGCTCGGTTTCCGAGGCGGCAGAGGCGGGAAATATTTCCCGTGATGCCGTCGTTGGCAGGAGTGTCGGGAACCCTGTCGGAGCCGATGCGGGAAAGAACCTGTTCTCCTCTCCCGGTTGGAGCCTTCCCCAGGAGATGGGCGCCGACCCCGCCGGCGGCCGGGATTCCATCACACCGGAAACAAATGCCGGGCCCACCGTTCATGCCGGTGCGAATGCTGCCGTTGAGGCGAAAACAATCCAGGCGGGATCCCCTCCGAGTGATGTGCAATGGTTGCCGAAGGCGGCACAGGGCGATCTGATGTCCCAAATCGTGGATCGCGCCGTGATGACCCTGAATAATGGTCAGTCGGAAATGAAGATGGTCCTGAAACCGGAATTGCTTGGCAATGTCCGGATGCAGATCGTAACGGAGAACCACCATGTCACGGTCCGGATCATCGCCGAAACACCCGTGGTGAGGGATATGATCGAAAGCAATCTCGGTCAGCTAAAATCGGATTTGCAAAACAACGGCTTGGAAATCGATGCCTTTGATGTGAGGACCTCATCCGATTCAAACCGTGAAGGCCAGGATCCACGACACCTCAGTCCATTTAAAATGGCATCGGGAAACCGATCCGAAAGAGAATCCGATTTGCTGGATAAAGACGCTGATCCGCGGGCCGGTATCGTGAATGCCGACGGTACTGCCAGTGTGATCGACTATTTTGCATAGAAAAGCCGTTAGCCTCTGTGGGGGAACGGGAACCGTAAGACCCAAAAGGCAGGGATACTATTATGACTGTTTCAGAAATTAACAACGTCGGATCCGTTGGCGAGAGTTTGGCGACCGCCACCAACAGCACCATGGGGAAAGACGATTTTCTCAACCTGCTCGTGACCCAATTGAAAAACCAGGATCCGATGGATCCTATGGAAAGCGCGGAGTTTGCCGCTCAACTGGCCCAATTCAGCTCTCTCGAGCAGTTGACCAACATGAACAGCAGCATGGATCGCCTCATCAGCCAGCAGGCCACCACCATCAACACTCAGGCGATGGACTTTATCGGGCAGTATGTGAAGGCCGAAGGGAACACTGTTGAGGTCAAAGATGGAACCGTTTCCACCATCCCGTTTGAGTTGGCGGGAAGTGCCGTTGAAACGGTGGTGTATATCTTTGACGAAAATGATGGGCTCGTGAAGACCGTCTCCCTGGACAATCTCAAGAGCGGGGACCATTCCCTGACCTGGGACGGGAAGGATGAGTCGGGGACAAAGGTCGAGGAGGCGGTGTATCGATTCGAAGTGGTGGCCATGGGACCCACCGGCGACCAGGTTCCCGCCAAGGCCTATACATCGGCGTTCGTCGAACGGATCACGATGAATGACGGTGCAACGACCTTGATCGCCGGAAAGCAGGAGATCCCCCTTGACAGCGTGGTTCAGGTGGGTGAACCCGAAACGGACGAATAACACCGGTATCGATATTTTATACGGGAAACAAACGCAGAAAAGGAGAACGGAAAAATGCTAAGTTCACTATTTGCAGGAATTTCGGGATTGAATGCCAATTCCAATGCCATGGCGGTCATCGGGGACAATATCGCCAACGTCAACACCAGGGGTTTCAAGCGCTCCACCATGTCCTTTGCCAACATCCTGAGCCAGTCCTCCTCCGGTTATACGGGAAACGAGATCGGCCGGGGTGTCACCATGTCGGATATCACCGCCCAGATGAACCAGGGATCCCTTGAAACCACCCAGAACGCAACGGATCTGGCCATCCTGGGGCAGGGGTTCTTCATGTTGAAGGACGCGGCGGATGTCAGTTTTTATACGCGGGCCGGGGAGTTCAAATTCGACCGGGATGGTTCCCTTATCGACAACAACGATATGGTGGTCCAGGGATGGGATATGACCACTACCGTCGGCACCGGCGGGACATTGACCGATATCATCATCCCCAACGGCGGCAGTACGGCGGCCAGCGCTACCACGGAGATGACCGTGCGGCTTAACCTGGATACCGCCGCGGCGGTGGGGGACACCTATTCCAGCTCCATCACTGTATTCGACTCTTTGGGCAACGAGGTCCCCCTGACCCTCACCTTTACCAAGGCAGCCGGCGGATGGGATTGGGCACCGGATATCCCGGCAGCCAGCGGCACCGTGGCAGGGGGCGGCACGCTGACCTTCGATGCGGACGGCAACCTGACCGCGGGCGCCGATGAAACCATCACACTGACCCTGCTGTCAGGGGCGACAACCCCCCAGGTCATCGATTGGGATCTGGTGGATGCTACCGCCGCATCCAACAATGATGTGACGGGATACTCCTCGCCATCGGCCACCACCTTCCAATCCCAGGACGGTTATTCGGCGGGCCAGCTTCAGACGCTCAACATCGATGACAGCGGCGTCATCACCGGGGTCTATTCCAACGGGCAGACCAAATCGCTGTTTCAGATCGCCGTGGCCACCTTTCCGAGTTCCTGGGGATTGAGTAAAAAGGGGGGGAACCTTTACAGCGAATCCCTGGATTCGGGCCAACCCCTGGTGGGTACGGCGGGAGACGGCGTTAACGGCAGCATCAACTCCAAATCGCTGGAGATGTCCAATGTGGATCTGGCCGCGGAGTTCGTCAACCTGATTACAACCCAGAGGGCCTTTCAGGCCAATTCCAGGGTCATTACCGCCAGCGATGAGATCCTGACGGAACTGATCAATATCAAACGCTAATCCGATTCCGGGCAACATTCCGGCTCGATAGTGTCCGTCCAGAAATAGGGATTTTTACGTGAGATCAAGGAGGATGTCAGATTTAACCCGGAGGAATAGCGTGCTATTTTGAGGAGTTAAATCATGGCATCCGACGCCGATATCGCGGGAAAAGACCATTTATGGATGGGCACTATATAACGATCCGGTCTTGATCGGTGGCTTCCGCCATCGGGACCGGGCGGAATCGGGCCGGTACGGTCAGTGGTGTCAACGTCTTGACAAATCTATGATCAATTGACAATCCCCCCGGATAGTTTCTCTCATCAGCCTCTGTTTACGTATTGCTCCGCCATATTGTATAATCCTGATAAATAGATATAAAACAAATAGTTAAGTCCCTTATTCTTTCCTGAAGATTTTATTTTTTGACATTGGAATCGATGGCACAATACTTGCGATGAAAGTTTGCAGGCAAATTCACCGGTGGTATCCAACATGACCGATCGAAGCAGAGTGGGGATACCCGTATTATGCGAAACCACCGATACGGTTCCAAGTCAGAGATTGAGGTCCTATTGAACACGGAGGAAAGGGCATAAAATGAAAAACATCATCATCATTGCAGTGATAGCTGGGATCTTCATGGCCGCCATGGGGGGAGGGTTTTATATGCTCTGGAGCAAAATTTCCGCCATGGAAGAGAAAGCCCAGGCGGAGAACGAGGAAGGCGAAGATGCAGATGGAGAAGCGGATGCAGGGCCCCGGCCGATTTACAAGCTGACCACCATGATCGTCAATCTATCGGACGAAGGGGGAAGGCGCTATCTGCGGGCTACCATCGATCTCGAGATCAGGAAAATAGAAGATGAGACGAGGATCGAAGAGCGGGTGGCACAGATAAAGGATGCGGTCCTGCAGATCATGTCCACCCGGACTTTTGCAGGCATCAACAGTGTCGAGGGGAAAGTCGCCCTGAAAAATGAGATCCTCGCCAAGTTGAACGAAATCCTCAAGGAAGAGGTTGTCACCAACATCTATTTTTCGGAATTTGTCGTTCAGTAGAAGGGATTTTCCCCATGCCGGATGAAATACTCTCACAAAATGAAATCGATGCCCTCCTTTCGGCCATGTCCAAAGGAGAGGTGGATCTGGAGACGGATATCTCCAAGGATGAAGAGGTTGTTGCCTATGATCTGACCTCCAAAAGCGTGATCCTAACCGACCAGTTTCAGGCTTTAGAGGAGGTCTTCATAAAGTTTACCGGTTTTTTGCAGACCGCCATTACATCGGCCATCAAGAAACCGGTAGAGGTGGAATTCGTTTCTTCCGAAATGATCAAATACAAAGACTTTATCAAGAGTTTTACCTATCCGACCGGTTTTAATATTATCACCATGGATCCCCTGATCGGATCGGCTATGGTGGTTTTGGAACCCAGTCTCCTTTTTTCGCTCATCGATTGCATGTTCGGAGGGAACGGGAAACCGCTGGATATCGAGCGAGAGTTCACCAACGTCGATCAGCGGATGATGCAAAAAATTGTCGGGGAGACGCTAAACGAACTTCAGAAAGCCTGGACATCCATTATGCCCATCAGGCCCATGATCAAGAAACTCGAGGCAAATCCTGAATTTGTTCACCTAGTGGCACCGGAAGATTTCGTGATTACGAACAATTTTGAGATCAACGGAGAGGAGTTTCAGGGATTGATGTACCTGTGTCTCTCCTATCTCATGCTCGAACCGATCAAGGACAGGCTCAGTGCGGACTATCTCAACAAAAAAGAGTCGGATTCCGTATGGAATGCGCAACTTCAACACCTCCTGAAAGATACGGACGTAACCGTTATTGCCGAACTGGGCCAGGCGCAGTGTACCATCAGCGATCTTTTGGAGCTGGATATCAATGACGTGTTGAAACTCAACACCGGGCCCGAGGATTTCATCCGTGTCAATATCGAAAATGTGACGAAATTCAACGGATATCCCGGGATTCTAAAGGGGAATCGTGCAATTCAGGTAACTAAAGCAGGGAGTCAAACAGGAGGAAAACTGAGCAATGGCCTCGGAATTAAATAGCAGCGGACCGGGTGGGGTGAACAGAGACCTCCAGGAAGCCGCAGACAGCCTGGAATTTATCCTTGATGTACCGTTGGAGATCACCGTTGAATTGGGCCGGACCAAGATGCTGGTCAACAATCTCTTGAAGCTGGGTCAGGGATCTGTTGTAGAACTGTCGAAATTGGCCGGGGAAACACTGGACATCATGGCCAACAAAAAGCTGATCGCCCGGGGTGAGGTGGTGGTCACCAATGAGAAATACGGGGTTCGGTTGACGGAAATCATCACCCCTGCTGAGCGTCTGGAGGGCTTGAAATGAATCTTTCTCCCGATTTGATGGAATCCTCCCTGAAAATGCTCACCGGCTTGGTGATGGTGGTCGGTGTACTTCTGGCAATATGGTATGTTTCAAAACAATTCCTCCAGAATAGTGGAAGGGGAGAGGGAAAACGGATCCGGGTTCTGGACAACAGCTGCATCGGCCTCAAAAAGAATATCTCTCTTGTACAGGTCCCGGGATCGATTCTGGTGCTTGGCATTACCCAGGACCGCATCACGTGTCTGACCCAAATCAGCCAGAAAGACTGGATGGCGGTGAATGCTGAAAAGGAGCCCGTCACACCCAAGGGTACCGTGGGTTCATTCCTTTCGGAGTTAAAAAACGAACTGGTCGGATTTGGGAAAAAGACGGGCGGGAGCAACTCCGGTATCAATGAAACGCTCGGAAGTGAATCTTAGGAATGGGGCCAAAGGGCCGACATGGACACCACATGCTGAAATCTAGGACATCCATTATTGTTTGTTTGGCCGGTATTCTCCTGTTTTCCATCACCGCCGTTGAAAACGGCTATGGGCAGACACCTTCTTCCATACCCGCCTCCTTTTTACGCATCGACATGGATCAGCAAGCCGATCCTGGCAGGGTATCCGTGGTGCTGGAAATATTTTTGCTGCTCACCGTTCTGACCCTTGCCCCGGCCATCCTGATTATGCTGACCTCTTTTACCCGGATTGTGATTGTGTTGTCCGTGTTGCGCCAGGCCATCGGGACCCAGCAGATGCCGCCCAACCAGATCATCGTCGGTCTTTCACTTTTTCTGACGATGTTTATCATGACACCGGTGTGGCAAACCACCAATGAAAAAGCACTTCAACCCTATCTAGCAGGTGAGATGGGACACGAAGAGGCCCTTGAAACAGCCTCGGGCCCCGTCCGGAAATTCATGGTAAAGCATATCCGGGAAAAAGATCTTTCCCTCTTGATCAATATCGCCAAAATCGATCGTCCCGAGAACATCGATAAGGTTCCGATGACTGTGATCATACCCTCTTTTATCATCGGGGAACTGAAGACCGCCTTTCAGATCGGTTTTCTTCTGTATGTCCCCTTCCTGATCGTGGATATGGTGGTCGCAAGCGTATTGCTATCCATGGGCATGATGATGCTGCCGCCCATTATGATCTCTCTGCCGTTCAAACTGATGCTCTTTGTGCTGGCGGACGGATGGCACCTGATCGTGGGGTCCATGGTCAAAAGTTTCATGTAACGAATCGCGTACACCCGGTTTTTTATCAATTTGGATGAAGTGGAGAAAAGAGATGACACCGGAATTTGTAATCGGATTTTTTTCAGAGGCGATGAAGGTGACCCTGATGCTGGCAGGCCCAATTTTACTTTGCGGGCTGGTGGCGGGTCTGGTGGTGAGCATATTTCAGGCGGCCACACAGATCAATGAAATGACGCTGGTCTTCATCCCCAAAATGCTTGCCGTCGGGGTGGCCATCCTTGTATTTTTTCCCTGGATGCTCCAGCATATCATCGATTTCACACAAAACCTGATGATCAGTCTGCCCAATTACATACGGTGACAATCAAAGGATGACGGTGTAAGGATGGCGAGCATTCAATTCCCACTGGCGGAGGTCCAACTGTTTTTCCTGGTTTTTCTCAGGGTGAGTGTGATCCTGGTTATCCTGCCCCTGTTTGACAGCCGCAGTATACCGCCGATGTTAAAGGCGGGGTTGTCCCTCTGCATCGCGCTGATTGTTTTCCCGCTGTTGAATTTAAAAGGGGCGCCGCTGATAACAGAGGCGATTCCTTTCGGACTGGGTGTCGCCACTGAAATTATTCTGGGGTTTGCCATAGGGTTGTCGGTACGCCTCATTTTTGCCGGCATCCAGATGGCGGGCCAGGTGGCCGGGTATCAGATGGGATTCGGCGTCGTCAATGTGATGGATCCCTTGAATCACGCGCAGGTTTCCATCACCGCCCACCTGAATTATCTGATCGCCATCCTGATCTTTCTATCCATCAACGCCCATCACTGGTTCCTCTACGCCATGGCCGACAGCTTTCAGACCATTCCCCCCATGGGATTCAGGGTGACCGGCACCCTGACCGCTCAGATCATGACCCTTGGCGCAGAGATGTTCAATATTGCCATAAAGATCAGTGCGCCCATCATGGTGGTTCTGCTGCTGACCAGTGTGGCGCTCGGCGTGGTATCGCGAACAGTGCCGCAGATGAACATTTTTATTGTGGCGTTTCCGGTGAAAATTGTCGTGGGGCTCATCTTCGTCATTCTGACACTCCCCTATCTCTCCGCCTTTGTTCAGGAGATGTTCGGCGGGATAGGCCAAAATATCACCGGAATTCTTCAATCGGGACGATAGATTCAATCAGAAAATGAACAGGTAGGCTTAGGACAGAAATCAGATGGCGGAAGACAAAGATCAGGAAAAATCGGAACCAGCAACCCCAAAAAAGCGCGAGGATGCGCGCAAAAAGGGACAGGTTGCCCAAAGCCGGGAGATCCCGACCGTTATCATATTGTTCAGTGCCCTGGGATTTTTCTACTTTTCCGGTTCCTGGATGATTCTGAATCTAACGGGGTTCCTGCGCGGATTTTACCAGAACATTTTCGAGATTCCCCTGGGAATGTCATCAGCCCATTCATTTCTGTTCGCCATCGCTGAAAAAATCTTCTGGCTGATCCTGCCCTTTTTCAGCGTTGTCCTGGTAGCGGGTCTGGCCGCAAACCTGATGCAGGTGGGGTTTCACATTTCAGAGGATGCGTTAAAGCCGAAACTTTCCAAATTAAACCCGTTAAAAGGGATGAAAAAATTTGTTTCCCTTCATGCCCTGTCCGAGATCATCAAATCGGTCCTGAAGATTCTGATTATCGGCGGGACCGCTATCATCGTCATCAACAGCGAACTCGACGGCATTCCGCCGCTCATGCGGATGGGAATTGGGGATATCCTGACATTCCTCGGCCTTGCCTCCCAAAAAATCGTTTTCTACACATGCCTGGTGCTCATCATTTTATCTCTGGCCGACTACATCTACCAGCGGTGGGAGTTTGAAAAAAACCTGAAGATGACCAAACAGGAGATCAAAGACGAGTATAAACAGAGTGAAGGGGATCCCATGGTCAGGGCGAGAATCAAACGCCTCCAGACCGAGATGGCACGGCACCGTATGATGGAATCGGTTCCGGATGCAGACGTGATCGTCACCAACCCCACCCATATTGCCGTGGCCCTGAAGTACGATCCCAAGGAGATGGCAGCGCCCAAGCTCATTGCCAAAGGTGCGGACCTGGTTGCCCAGCGGATCAAGGAGATCGCCCGGGAGACGGACATCCCCGTTGTTGAAAATAAACCCCTGGCCCGGACTATTTTCCGGTCCGTGGAACTGGAAGGCTATATCCCCGCAGACCTGTACAAAGCCGTCGCTGAAATTCTGGCCTATGTCTACAACCTGAAAAACACGGCACCGTAATGCACGCATCCATAAATATAGGTACGCACATCTTTCACACTGAGGACACCGAGAACACAGGGAGAACGTTTATCAAATGTAAAGGAATGTGGTTCTCTGTGTCCTCTGTGCTCTCTGTGGTTTTTCGAAAAACTTGGCCTGAATATGTAACCTTATTTATGAAATTGAGCACTTAGTCATCAGGTGTTGCCGGCGTTTCCCCACCTATACAGTCTCGTCCACCCTAATTGTTCAAACAGTTTCCCGCAAAAGAGCTGGCCCTCTAACATCGAGGCGGTTTTGACGTCAATCCCTTGACATGGCATCGAGTGTTGACGCCACCGGCGGGGATGGCTCCTTTTGGCATTTCGTTTAATCCTGGCGGCCCTCACGCGTTTGGGCAGCTTGGCCCACCAGTTGTCCGTTACATGAGAATTCGGCATGGAAAATGCAGTACCCTACAAACGACAGAAACAGACGACGCTAAAGAAAGGTTTTTCAGGTATGGACATCGCCAATCAAAACAGCCTGCTCACCGACATGCCGATGGTATCCAGAAACAGCGATATCCTCATGGCACTGGCGGTGGTGGGCATCCTGGCCTTTATGATCATACCGCTGCCGCCGGTGATGCTGGATGTGCTCCTCTCTTTTAACATCACATTTTCCATCATCGTACTTCTGGTTTCCATGTACATTCTGAAACCGCTGGAATTATCCTCCTTTCCCTCCATCGTGTTGATCGCAACCCTGTTCCGCCTGTCCCTCAATGTGGCTTCCACCCGTTTGATCCTGCTCCATGGGAACGAGGGCACTTCAGCGGCGGGGAAAGTGATCAAAGCATTCGGCAGTTTTGTCGTGGGCGGAAACTATGTGGTGGGCGCCATCGTCTTTTTAATCCTTGTGATTATCAATTTTGTCGTGATCACCAAGGGTGCAGGCCGCATCGCCGAAGTGGCGGCCCGGTTCGTCCTCGATGCCATGCCCGGAAAGCAGATGGCCATCGACGCGGATCTGAATGCCGGGCTCATTGACGACCAGGAAGCGAAAAGCCGCCGTGTTCTCATTGCCCGGGAGGCGGATTTTTACGGCGCCATGGACGGTGCCAGCAAATTTGTACGCGGCGATGCCATCGCCGGGGTTGTCATTACGCTCATCAACATCCTTGCCGGGTTTGGAATCGGTCTGTTCCAGTTCGATATGAGCTTTGCCGATGCCGCAGAAAACTATACGTTGATGACCGTCGGGGACGGGCTTGTTTCACAGATTCCCGCCCTGATTCTCTCCACCGCGGCGGGTATCATCGTCAGCCGTGCCGGGTCCGAAACCAGCCTCGGCAAACAGATCGCTTCACAGCTGCTTGTCCAGCCCCGTGCCATCGCCATCGCCTCGGTGGTCCTTTTTGGATTCGGTCTCGTTCCGGGACTTCCGACCCTGCCGTTCTTTTTTCTAGCCGGGTTGGGCGGGACGATGGCGTATTTTGTCTATCAGTCCCAAAGCCAACGTATGGAAACCGATGACGGGGCTGATGCCATTCCGGAACAGGCGGTCTCGCCCGATGGGCCGCAGACCCTGCCGCCATTGGATCTTCTGGCGGTGGAGATCGGGTATGGTTTGATTCCCATGGTGGATGTTGAAAGCGGCGGCGAACTCCTGGAACGGATCCGGTCCTACCGTACCCAGATCGCACAGGAGATCGGCGTCATGATACCGTCGGTCCACATTAAAGACAATATCCAGTTGAAGCCGGGGGAGTATGCCATTCTACTGAAGGGGAACGAAGTATCCCGGGGTGAACTCATGGTGAAGCACCTTTTGGCCATCGACCCGGGAGACGTGACCCGAAAGATAGAAGGAATCCGGACCAAGGATCCGACCTACGGGCTGCCTGCCATATGGATCAAGGAGAGCGAAAAAGAGAAAGCAATGGCCAGCGGATATACGGTGGTTGACCTGTCCACGGTTCTGCTGACCCACCTCTCGGACATTATCAAACGGTATTCCTATGAAATACTCGGGCGCCAGGAGGTCCAGTCCCTCATCGATGCCTTGAAGGAATCCCATCCCAAGGTGGTCGAGGAATTGATTCCCAACCTGCTGCCCTTAGGTGCGGTGGTAAAGGTGCTTCAAAACCTTCTCAAGGAACAGATTCCCGTTCGGGATCTGCTGACCATTCTGGAGACCTTGGCGGATTGGGCGCCCATGACGCGGGATATCGATCTTTTAACGGAAAGGGTCCGGCAGGCCCTTGCAAGAACCATCACCCGGCTTTATCAGGCACCCGATGGCTCCATTCCGTTGATCACGCTGGACCCCCGGATTGAAAAGACCATATCGGAATCGATTCAGCAGACCGAGCAGGGGAGCTTTATGGCCATCGAACCCGATTATGCCCAGACGGTTTTAAATGCCGTTTCGGAACAATTGCAGAAGATGACCAATCTGAACTATCAGCCGGTGGTATTGTGTTCCGCCCCTGTTCGCGTTCACTTCAGGAAACTCACCGAGCAGTTTTTGCCGAACCTGGCCGTATTATCACACAACGATCTTTTACCCAGCGTGAATATTCATTCCCTTGGAACAGTTGGAGTAGGCAATGCATATTAAAAAATTTCGGGCAACGAACATGACAGAAGCTTTGGGTCTGGTGAAAAAAGAATTCGGACCGGAAGCCGTTATTCTTTCAGCAGTGAACATCAAAAACAACCGTACACTGTTTGGAAAGACAAAATCGGGCGTCGAGGTGACGGCTGCCAGAGAGGATCAGACCTCCGGTGCGGGAAACGATTTCTCCCCTCATTCCAAACCCGGCGGTTATTCGTTCCAACAAAGGAGGATGCCGATGACGCCGGCCTCCGGAAGCAGAAAACAAAACGTGAGACCTTTTCATAGAAAATTCGACCCCGCACCCAACCGGGCGGTGGCCGGTTATTCTAAAACCCGCCGTTCCCATCCCCACATGAGGGGGTTGTACTCGCTGTACATGCAGCTTACGGAACAGGGGGCGACAGATGATATCGCGCTGGCCCTCGTTGCAGGGATTGAGCGGATGCAGCCGGGCGGGGAACCGATGAATCAGGATACGCTCAAACAATGCCTGATTGACGTGCTGGATACTTACGGCATCTCTCCCCGCTCCATCGTTTTCAACCGGAACCGGGGGAAAAGGGTCGCCCTCGTCGGACCGACCGGCGTCGGGAAGACCACGACGGCCGCAAAAATTGCCGCCGTTGCGGCCTACCGTAAAAACAAAAAGAGCGTGGCCGTGATCTCCATCGACAACTTTCGGGTCGGCGGTGCTACACAGCTCGAGAAATATGCCGAAATCATCGGGGTGCCGTATCGGTTCGCTTCAAACAAAAAGGGATTGATGAAGGCTTTGGAAAAATTTGAAAACTGCGATCTCGTTTTAATCGATACCCCCGGTATTTGTCATAACGACCGGGAACAGATGGCGGAACTCAAAGGATTCCTGTCAAAGATCCGCCACCTTGAAACCCATCTGCTGTTAAGCGCAACCACCAAAGATGGCGATCTCGTTGATGCCATCGACAAGTTCAGTGCCATCTCCGTCAACCGGTTGATATTTACCAAGTTGGATGAAACCACGACCTACGGCACTATTTTGAATCGGCTGATGGAAACCAAGGTTCCCGTTTCCTATTTCACCAAGGGGCAGAAAATACCCGAAGATATCGAGATCGCGTCCCTTGAAAATATGGTGAGCCTGATGATCCGGGAGGAACAAAAGACCCGGATCCTCTCCAGTCCGCCGGAAGTCCTGGCCATGGAGATCGACAAGTTTGAAAGGCGGCTGACGGAGGTTACTCACGATGCGGAACCGGCGGCGCCTCCCGAAAACCAGGCGTCTGTTGCTGCCGACATCTTCGGCGGGGCTGACGGGAGAAGGATTGCCAGTGTCATTTAAGAAGCATCGCGCCATGAAAGATCAATCGACAATAGTCGCTAAAGGTAAAACACTCATGGAAGTTGGTAAAAACAAACACAATGTCATCCGTCTCGCCGATCGTTTGGGTACACCGGACAGAAAACGGAAAGGTTTCCGCAGACAACTTCAGAAACCCAGGACACGGGTCATCGCGATCACCAGCGGAAAGGGAGGTGTGGGGAAAACCAATGTTGTGGCCAACCTCGGATATGCTTTGAGCCGGATCGGGAAAAAGGTCCTGATCCTGGATGGAGATCTGGGGCTGGGGAATCTTGATGTTCTTCTGGGGCTGACCCCCAGCTACAACATTTCTCATTTCATAGCAGGGCAGAAACCGATTTCGGAAATTGTCAAGACCGGCCCTGCGGGTCTATCCATTCTGCCGGCTTCGTCCGGGGTACAGGAATTGACCCGATTGTCCAAAGCGCAGCAGGGCAACATCATGAAGGAGTTGGACAAGTATATCAACTCCTACGATTTCATGCTGATGGATACCGCGGCAGGCATCTCTTCCAACGTGATGCACTTCAACATCAGCGCCCAGGAGATCATGGTCATTGTCCAGCCGGAACCGGCTTCCATAACGGATGCCTATGCCCTGATGAAGGTGATGGCGTTAAAATACTCCGAAAAGTACTTTAAATTGATTGTGAATACCGCTTCCGGACAGAATGAAGCGGAAGAGGTCCATCGGCAACTCAGCCTTGTTGCCGACCGGTTTCTGAATATTACCATCGATTACTTCGGGTATTTACCGCACGATAGAAACGTCCTGAAAGGCATTCGGCATCAGAAGCTTGTCAGTGAAATGTTCCCCGGTTCAGAAGCCAGCCGGCAGTTCGGTATTCTCGCCAAGAAGATGATCAGCACTGTTCATTACAAGTGCCCGGACAAAGACACCAATTTTTTCTGGAAACATCTGGATCTGGAAAATCATGAATAGGGTAGGGGATTATTTAAAAAACAATGGAACGAAACGGATCACCAACAACGCGATCAAGAAGGAAAGCAATTCCTGCATGGATGGGTTGGAAAGCATGCTTGTTTAAGGCCACTGCCTTTTCATGCCAAGGAATAGGGAGATTATTGGAATCATGGATCTAGCCGAAGACCGCAGAGGATTTTATACCAGCGACAGCAGTTCCAACAGGGAACAGGTATTGATGAAACACCTGCCCCACGTCAAGAGAATTGTTGAACGTATCGTTATTCATCTGCCACCGAGTATCGACAAGGATGATTTGATGCAGGCGGGTGTTGTCGGTCTGATTGAAGCGCTTGACCGATTTGATCCCGACAGGGGCAACAAGTTTATCACCTATGCCAGCTATCGGATCAAAGGGGCCATACTCGCCGAGTTGCGTTCACGTGACTTTTTATCCAGAACCACCCGGAAAAGGGTTCGTGAAATGGAGAAGGCGTATGCCAAGCTCGAAAATATCCTGGGAAGCGATGCCACTGATCAGGATGTTGCCGATGAAATGGGCATCAGCCTTGAGAAATTCTATGAAATTCGGGCCATGGCCCATATCTCCTTTGTCCAGTTCGACCGGCTTGACTTCATCGAAAGTGACAAAATAGACCCGTTCAAGTCTTTCCTCATCCAGTCGGATCGCGTGGATGTGTCAAAAATTATCGGATTCAAGGAGCTGTTCAGCGGGTTGACCGCCTCGATCGAACAATTGCCGGACAATGAAAAGTTGGTCGTATCACTCTATTATCAAGATGAACTTACCATGAAAGAGATTGGTGAAGTTATGGGAATTACGGAATCAAGGGTGTCGCAGATCCATTCGAAAGCCATTTTACGCCTGCGGAAAAAGTTGAGATTGAAAAATCTGATATCGTGAGGAAAACGGCCTCCATGTTCGGCCGTCAATGGTTTGACACGGTGTTGATTCCGGGAGGAGACCGGTATGCTGTCAAAAATCAAACACCAGATGAAAGTTTCCCAAGTGCCGTCCACAAAGCGCATTCAAAAGACGGACAAACAATCCGGCAGTCCGTTTAAAAAATTCCAGGATCGGTACAGTAGCGGGAAAAAAGAGAAGGCGGATGAGGAAAATGAGAAGGGTCATCCGGAAAAAGGGAGGAAAACGCCGACACAAGGGGGGCGAAAACTTCCTGATAGATCCTCAAAACATATTGATATTGTAATATAAGTTTATAAATTATTGTATAAACCCCAAATGGATGGTGCCCAAAAGGAAGGAGCCAATGATGGAACTGCTCAATGTCGAATTGTGGGAAGTCGCTTTAAACGCAGCCGTGCTCGTGCTGTGCGGCATTACGGTCATGTATATCATCGGAAGAAGGGGAATATTTAAAAAAGAACCGGCGCCGCGTTTCAGCGACGAGATCATCAGCAGCATTGCCCGGAAGACTTTTTATAATTTGATGCGTCAGCAGACCGGCAATTCTTTCCCCAACACTGCACGGCCGGAAAAAGTTTCCCGGAAACCTACAAGCGGGCGATCCCGTCATCAACCCGGCCGGAAAACCGCGAAAAAGAATCGTCCTGCGATCTCCAGGCCTTCAGGAGAGGGAATATTCCAAATTAAAAGTTCATCTATTGCATCCGGTGAAGATTCTAAGGGATTGAAAATATATGAATTTCATAATTCCGGCATGAGTGTTGAAAAAATCTCGGAAAAACTGTCCATCCCCCGTTGTGAGGTGGAGCTTTTTACAAAATTCCATGACAGATCCGGGAATTCCAATGAAGAACTGCGGGTATGATCCATTCATATGGAGGTCTTTTCCTGTTTTTAACCCTGGTATGTATTTTGCATCTCATAATTCCAAAGGTGGGATGGAATCGAGCAACATGCTTTTTCCTTACTGCGGATCAATATAACAAGGTTCCAACGGAGTCGATAAATGGGTAGCGCAATTTCCGATGTGGTTTCCGGTGCTTTGTA
>CAZWAE010000020.1:0-11161 GCA_964631805.1 uncultured Desulfobacteraceae bacterium
CTATGCAGTTCCCTCACGTTGCCCGGCCAGCTGTAGGATGACATGATATCGAGGAATTCGGGAGAAAACCCCTTAATCCCGATCTTGTATGAGTCACAGAGCATCATCAGGTAGTCGACGGCCAGTTCTCTTATATCGTTCTTTCGTTTCCTTAAAGGGGGGAGATTGATGTTGATGGACCTTAGCCGGAACAGAAGATCCTCTCGGAATTGTCCCGAATCGACCATTTCATTAAGCTCCCGGTTGCTGGCCGATACCAGCCGGAAATTGCTTTTTACCTCCTTTTTGGCACCAACCGGACGGAATCGTCGTTCCTGGAGCACCCGCAAAAAGGTTTTTTGTATGGACATGGGAAGCTCACCGATCTCATCCAGGAACAGGGTGCCGCCGTCTGCATGTTTGATCAAGCCCTGATCCGATTTTACGGCACCGGTGAAGGCGCCCTTCTCATATCCGAACAGGATGCTTTCGATCAGGTTGTCGGGGAGTGCGGCACAGTCGATTACCACGAAATTGGCGTCCGAGCGCCGGCTGTTGGTATGGATGGCTCGTGCGAACAGTTCTTTTCCCGTGCCGGTTTCCCCGGAAATGAGGATATTGGCATTGCTGTTCGCCGCCCGGGCGACTTGACGCAGGCATGAATCGATTTCGGGGCTTTTCCCGATGATACCGTCTCTATTCAAAAGCACCGAAGACTTGCTTTCCAGTTTTTCTTTCCGGTATTCCAGGGCGCGGGTCAGCGCCATGGTCACGGCATCCAGCGAGGCCGGTTTCTGAATGTAGTCCCATGCATTGTTCTTAAGTGCGAGTTCCGCACCGTCCGGTCCTGCAAATGCGGTGATGATGATGACTTCCGGCGCAGAGGGGAGCGCCTGGATAACCGGCAACTGTTCCAGCCCATTGCCGTCCGGCAGACGGACATCGAGAAATACCAGGTCCGTATCCATGGACTCCGCCTGTCGAATGCCGTCGGAAAGGGTATGCTTCTGGTGAACGGCATGTCCCATATCCGAGAAGATCTGTGCCAATGTCTTACAGATCATCGTATCGTCATCGATGATTAATATATTGGCCATTTATTCGTAAAACCTCATACACCACATCGAATATGATGTCCCTGTGGGTTATCCATCATCATTCTGTATCAGGATACTATTGATAACACCGATCAGTTCAGAAAAGAAAACCGGTTTTTTGACGATCGCCCGGACCCCCAATTTGGCTGCGTCCCTTTTTAAGGTGTGTTCATCGTAGCCGGTTGTGAGGATGACCGGTATATCGGAACGAATTTCGACGATTTTTTCGATCAATTCGATGCCGTTTATTCCCGGCATAATCAGGTCGGTGATCAGCAGATCGTAGCGGTCCGGATCGCTCTTAAAGCACCTCAGAGCTTCGGTACTCTCCGTCTGGCAATCTACCCGATATCCGTTTCGTCTTAAGACGCTTTCCAGTGTTTCCGCCACCATCATCTCATCTTCCACCAGCAGAATGGCCGCCTTTCCACCCGAACCGTTGTGGAGAGGGGGTGTTTCGGGCGTTGTCACCGGATCGGCCACCGGAAGATAAATATTGAAGGTGGAGCCTTTTCCCAGTTCACTTTCAACCTGTATCGACCCGCCGAGCTCTTTTACCATACCATGAATCGCCGAAAGCCCCAAACCGGACCCCTCACCGGGCCTGTTCAACGTGAAAAAGGGATCGAAGATCCGAGTAAGATCCGTTCTGGAAATCCCCTTCCCGTGGTCCGAAACTGAAAGTCTCAATAACAGATCCTTTTCATTCCTATTGGGCGCCGATCCCGACACCTTGCCCTGACCGGTATTATCCAATGTAATTCTGAGTTTCCCCCCTGTTTCCGCAAGGGCTTTCACCGCGTTGGAACACAATCCAACCAGAATCTGATGAATCTGGTCCGGAGAGGCCAGAACGGTATCTTTTTCCGCCAGGATATACTCCTCAAATTCAACATTATAAGGCAGCGACGGTTGGAGTAGCTTTATGGACTCCTTGACCAGCGGAGTGACGGTCAGAAGCTGCTGGGTGTCGTCACTCTGACGGCTGAAAAGGAGCATCTGCCGGATAAGGGTTTTTGCCCTTTCACCCGCATTGCAGGCGATCTCAAGGGACTCCCTTATAAAAGGTTCCTCCTTTTTCTTTTTTAATACTGATTCGATGTTGAGCATTATCGACATCAACAGGTTGTTAAACTCGTGGGCGACCCCACCCGCCAGTGTACTGATCGCCTCGATTTTCCGGAAATGGCTGATATTTTCCTGAACGATGACGCTGTCCGTCACATTCCGGATGGCCATGATCCCATGGCTGACTTTTTGTTTTAAATCCGGGATAGGCGAGATGATCACGTCCAAAAACAGGCCGCCGCCGTCTGGCATTTTTCCTTCCAGCCGGCAGTCCACTGTCCTGCCGGTTTGGAAGATATCACCGAATGCGATATTATCCACCAGTGGTTTGACGTCGATTCCCGCGTTTCCAAACACATCAATGTAGTGTCTGCCCATCACTTTCGTTCGGGAGAGACCCGTAATCTTAAGAAAATCCCGATTGGTTTCGGTGATCCTGCCATTCCGGTCGATCACCACGATTTCATCATTAAGATGCTCGATGATGGTACGGAAATATTTTTCCTGCAGGCTCAGTTCCTTTTCCGCATCACGCAACTCGCGGTCGTCCGCTGCCAACTGCCGGTCGGCCTCCTTCAACCGATCGGAATGGATCGAAAGTTGTTTGAAGAGCCTGTCCATAACCGCTTTAAGGGACGCGATTTCATTTTTCCCCGGATTTGGCGCTGTTTCCGAAGGCAGGCACTTTTGCTCTATCATCAGGGAGTGCCGCTTCAACCGTTCCAACGGATTGAGTATCGCCTTCCGGGTGAACCACATCATAATGAATAAGATCATCAGGCCGCCGGATATCACCCAGATGGCGGCGTATTTTAATGCCTTGCCACCGGTTTTGAGGAATTTGAGGGGGTTGTCCGAAATGACGGCCAGCCGGTATTTGCCTTCGATATCGGACAGGGTGGTATAGATCCGCACCCGGTCATTGTCCGTCATTTGAAAGACGGGCCTTTTTACCGTGCGGCTCTGCGCAAGTTTCTTTATATCGAACCCGGAGACCACTGCCTCCGTAGGGAGAATCCTGAAATTCACTCCGGTCTGGTTCACCATGGTATTCATCAATTTTCTATCCAGAAACCTGCCCATGATAAAAGTCCCCCTGGGAGGCCCTGTGTTGTTGCTGGTCAATATCGGTCGGGAAACCACCATCATGGGGGGCATGGAATCTGCTATGATTCCCTTAATCACAGGTTCCAGGGGGGATAAACTCTTTTCTATTCCAGGTTCTCGCAGGCTTTTTCCCAGCAGCGCCGCTTCCGGGAACCGGGGCAGATGAACCGGTTTGCCGGTAACATTGTTTCGCGTCAGACCCCATACCCTGCGGCCATCTGTGTCATAAATGTAAAGAAGGTTGATATTGTTGTCGGTGAAGGTCGCCGTGCCCAGATTGGATTTAATATATCGGTTCGAGAGGGTATGGATAAAATCATATGTATCATCCCAAGAGGACCAGTCAAAGCATAGACTGCTGAGGTGGTGAACCTCCCGGTTCAGGGTCCGCAGAGCCCTTTCCAGATCATCCCGTGCGGTGCGGTGTTCCATGGTGAGAAAAACGGGGTGGAGTACCCATCGGTAGACGGTGAGGGAAGTGGCGCCGTATATGGCAAAAAGAGATAGAATAACCAGGAGTGTTCTCGTTTTCAACGACATACAAGGGTTCCCGTCCGGATTGGTCATCGCGGGTAGGTCGGCCAGCCCGCCGTAAATCCAAAGCGATCATCTGCTGTAAAGGGTTTCCGGTGAGGTATACCGCTTCGGGCCGGTTCCCCGGCCTTACACCCCTCGCCGAGGCACGCGATGGGTGTGGTTCTTAAACCGTCTCATCTTCGGACGATGCCTGTTCGGCAGGCAGCCGGTAACCGTCGAGGGTCTCTTTCAGTGCCTCCAGGTTCCCCCTGAGCCGGGTGTATTCCGCTTCGTCCCAACCGTTAGCGCCCTCTTCCGTATTCCCCTGAGCTTCCACCCGGTTTAAGGTCTCCAACGCTTCAGAACAGAAACCCCGCATCTTTGCCATGTTGCTCGACAGGGAATCCATCATCCTGTTGATTCCCGCCTCCTCATCGACCAAAAAATCGTTGGTACGAAGTTTTACGTGCTCGGAAAGGTCACCGTCACCCATTTTTTTGAAAGCTGCGTTGAAACGATACAGCGGACCGACGAAACGGTGGAAGAAGAGAAACGAATGCAGGCTGAAAATGGAAACCATGGCGATAACAGCGGGCCAAAGCCGCAGGTGGAGGGTCAGGACCTTGTCGGCGGCAAGCCGGCGGACGTCCATGTTGAGGCTTTCATCCTGCATCTGCAGGATATCCGGGAAAAAAAGAGAAAAGAACAGCATGGCAACGATGCTGGTTGTGTAAAAAACGATCAGCGCCAGGAAACGGTATTGATGTGATCTATAAACGATCGGTAAAAATCGCCGTTTTCGGGTCTCCATTATGATGCCTCCTGCAGATCCGGTTCGGGGAACCGGATGGTAAATTTTGTTCCGGCACCCTCTTTGCTTTCAATGGTGAGAGCCGCTTCATGGTTATGCAGTATGGTCTCCACAATGGCCATCCCAAGCCCGGTTCCTTTCTCAGGGGGCTTGGTTGAAAAAAAAGGATCAAAAATTCGTGCCTGGACCTCTTTGGGCATCCCGCAGCCATTGTCGCTAATTTCCAAAACTGCGTGCCGGTTTTCAGGATAGAGACGGATATGGATGGCACGGTCTTCAACGTCATTTTTTTCCAGGGCGTGCGTGGCGTTGATGATGATATTGGATATGACCTGCTGAAGCCCGTGGATATCTCCATGGATTTCGGGAATGCCGGGTTGGATATCGAATAACAGTTCCATCTTTTTCGCTTGGAGCTGATGGGACATCAATCGGGAGACCTGACTGATGACCGTCTCCAGGTGAAGTGGTTTGAAGGAGCGTTGGGTGGGGCTGGCAAAGGTTCGAAATCGTTCAACAATAGTATTTAACCGCTCCACCGCTTCCATGATGATTGTTAATCTGTCATGGAGCTCGCCTTCGGGGGCATCCATGAGCGCCAGTTGAATCTGCCCGAAGATAGCGGACATCGGTTGTTTGACTTCATGAATGACACCCGATGCCATCTGACCCGTGGTGGCCATTCGCGCCGTTCGAACCAGAAGTTCCTGTCCTTTTTTCAACTGACGGCTCATCTCATTGAACGCCTCTCCGAGGTTTTCGAATTCATTGTCGCTTCTGATGTCGACATTATAATCCAGATCCCCTTTGGCAATTCTCCGGGTACCTTGACGCAGTTGGTCGATGGGTTCCAGGTTTTTTCGAATCAGGTGCAGGGAGAGATAAAAGACCATCCCCAAAGAGAGCACGAACAATATGGGGAACGTCAGCTTGAAATTGGCCATGGGTTTGAGGATTTGGCCTTCCGGAACGCTGACCACGATGATCCATTCCGGATAGAAGAAGTTGGATTTGAAGAAAATATTGGTGTAACTCGAGAAATAGCGATTCGAACCATGAAACCATTCGAATTGACCGGAGTGCGAACGGGAGATCCGGGCAATTATTTCATCGGGAACAGCGGGCAGATCGGCCATGGTGCTGAAAAGGGTTGCATCCTTCTTGCTGATGACAAAAAGTTCCGTCTCTTTGGGTAACCGGTAGGCGGTCTCCCACAGGTAAGCCGGATTGATACCTCCCCAGACCATCCCCAGTTCGGGTTTTCGCGGGTCGATGGCCGAAAGTAATGAGATCGAGATCTCATTCTCCGGCCCTCGATGTACTTTCAACAGAGGTTTGCCGGACAGCAGGTGGGAAAGCGCTCCGGTATCCAAATTGTCCGGATGGGGTAGCTTGCCGCTCAAAACGGTCATCTGTCCCTGTTTAAAGATGCCCAGGGAATTGAATCGGTCGGGATGGAGCGTCTTCAATCCCTCAAAGTCTGTTTGGCCCGTATGCTTTGACGGGAGACAGAGCGCCGCCGCCATGGCCTCTACATCCCCTCGCAAAAAGGCGAGACGTTCGTAAATCGATACGGCCGCGGATTTGGCCTCCTGCCGCAAGCGGTTTCGGCTCTGGTCGTAAAGTTGATCTTTGACGTGAAAAAAGGAGATGAGGGCCAGGGCGGAAACCGGTGCGATGGCGCACAGCATAAACAGGCCGAAAATCCGTCGCGCCACCTTGCTCTTAAAAGCCTTCAGTTCTATCCGCATCTTTGTGCTCCGATAAATCCCAGCCCATTTTCTGTATCACAAGCGGAGGAAAAGGCGATGGGCCCGTCTTTTGTGGAAAATGGGGTTTACGTGGATGAAGCCTCGTTACTCAATCTCTCTCGACAGCCTTTTCCAGACGATCTCTTTCTGGTGCTTAAACCGAATTTGTCCGCCATCGGCGGAAGGATTAAAATAAAGGGATAAATTGAAATATTGGCTCTCCGTGTCCTTGTATTCTATTTTATATAAAAGGCCCTGTTCCTCCGGGGTCGAATCGATATCCTTTATGAAATTGACCACTGTTCCGTTCTCGGAAGTGTGGAAGATGATGATGTCCTCCTTTAGTTCCAGCGCACAACCGGCATAGCGAGGGTTGTCGGTTACCCAGAATCCGGAAAGATCTGCGTAGGCAAGGTCGTCGTCGCCCCCTGAGCACGAACCTATGGAGACGCCGATAATGATGACGAAAAACCATGCCAGGTGATTCGGGTTTGATTTTTTTTTCAGTGGCACGATATCCTCCTCGTTAAACCCAAAGGGAGATACCAATCGGTTTTTTGTTATCAGGCTAATAGTTTGCGGCTCTGCCGACATAGCTACCGTTGTTTGCCCGGAGGATGTCGTCGTGGCTGGCTTTTGCCGTCAACGGGGACTGGCTGCTCCCGTCACTGCCCATGCTGTACAGGTCGAAATCGGTATTCAGAGGAACCAGAAAATGATCCTTCCGCATCTTTCCCTTGCCCTTAGCCGTTTCAATATTCAGATACTGATAGGGGTTGCCCCACGGATCCAAGAAACCATCCCGGTCGATATCGCCAAGATTTTCGGGATACTCGTTGTTGGACAGTCCGTAGGCGATGATCTCCTTTTCAAGGGTGTACAGGTCTCCGATGGCCTTGGTGGTCTTGGCGGTTTCGATATAACCGTTGTACGCCGGAATGCTGATGGAAGCCAGGACACCCATGATCAGAATGGTGACCATCAGTTCGATGAGGGTAAACCCATCTACAAGGTCGCGTTCATTCCGAAACAGGACGGGCGGTCCCCACTGGAAAACAGGTTTCCTAAACGTTGTCGTGTCAGTTTTGTGACGAAGCCATTTTCGCATATTTATCCAACGGGTTATGCCAATATAGGATAGATGCGATGCATTTGCAAATGATTTCCGATCACCTTTGTTGGTGTCTTTGCCAAGCGCCGAACATTCGCCGTGTTTGTGTTCATCTGACGCAGTCGTCTTTCGAAATCCTCCCAACTATGTGTGATTTTCATGCATCGGCCCATAATTTAAGCAAGATTTATGCCTGGATATCAGAAAAGTAATTGGCTAGAAAATATTCCCGGAACCCAATTTTCCACAAAAAAAAGCCAGCCAAAATCATTGACTGACCTTCTTTAAGGGTTCAAGCACTTCCCCCTTAAGGGTCCAAGCATTTCCCGCGACAGGGCCACCACCTCCTGCCATCGGTCCCGGGGCCTTTGGTGTCAAGCTCCGGGACGTTACGTCAGGAACTCTCAAGGCCGGACTCTTTCCGGGAGCGACTTTCAGAACTTCCGGCGTATCCTTTCCGGGGACGTGACCGGAATGTTCCTGACGGCATCATGCTTAGAAATTATCGGAGTCGTTTCCACTCCTTGTTGCATTTGTGCGCACTTTCAAAAAGCGTTGACTGTTACCTATTAGATCGGCACTTGTACCGAAACCTTTAATTTTTTTTTCACCTTGATAATAACCAGGGTCACATCATCCTCCTGCCTGACGGAACCGCGAAATTCTTCGAGGGCGGATATAACGGTTTCCACGAGGGTACCGGCGGGCTCTCCTGAGTGGGCCCGCACCAAATCCTGTAGCCGGTTTTTACCAAACATTTTACCGTCGGCATTGTGGGTCTCCCAGATACCGTCGGTGCCGATGATGAGAATCTGCCCCGGGGCGATCCGTTGCCATAATTCCTCATATTCGGCATCTTCCGCAACCCCCAGGGAGATCCCTTTTCCGGACAGCAGTTCAAAACGATCATTTTCGGGATGATAGAGCATCCCCGGGTCATGTCCCGCCCGGACCCACCGGATGCGGTGGTAGGCGGTGTCGATAACACCGAAAAAAAGGGTCATGAAACGGCCGGACTCTTCGATATCCTTTGTCATCTGACGATTGACATCGGACAGTATTTCGGAAATGGTGCCGGGCATGGATGCCCGCTGGCGCAGATAGGAGCGGGCCGAGGCCATGAGCAGGGCCGACGGCAGGCCGTGATCTGAAACGTCTCCCACCACGATTCCGACCCGATCCCCCCGAACGTCTCCCATATCGAGAAAATCGTAATAGTCGCCTCCCGTCTCGTCGCAACTGATGGTAACGCCGGCGATATCGAGGCGATCGACGGACGGATTGGATTTGGGCAGAAGGCTTCTCTGGACCTCCCCCGCCAGGGCCAGGGAACGCGTCATCCGGGTATAGTGCTCAAGCCGCGGCACAATATAATTAAACACCTTTCCCATTTCGCCGAACTCATCCCGGGAGTGGATTTTTACACGCGTTTTGAAATCGCCCTCGGCCAGCCGCAACGCTCCGTCCAAAAGGGCCTGGAGCGGCCGGGTGACTGTTCTTGAAAAGGAAAACGCCAATATGATCACCAACAATACAATGCCTGTCAGTCCGTAACCCGTCATGCGGATCAGATCCCCCACCGATTCCTGGACCGATTGTTCCGCCTCGCGCATGGGCTTGAAAATTTCTGTTTCGGGGATAATGACCACAAAAAACGCACCGCCGTGGATCGGTCCGTATGCCCAGGTGCAGCCGCACCCCTCATGGGCCATGGTCCGGATATTCCCGGCACCGGCCAGGATATCATCCAGCATCGCCTGAAACTGCTTTTTATCTCTGGATGCAAGCCGTTCGGTTCCGATATGGGCCTGCCAACTCCGGTGTTGAACATCGGCATGGTCCTGCTTTGCAAATATTCGGGCACTGCGCAGCCCGGTTGCCGGATCGTCTGTGATATAGCATAAATATGCCTTGGATTCGGGCGGTATAGCCCTGATCAGCATCCGTTGATTGAGCATCCGGCCGATGGGAATGACCATTGCCGTAACGCCCCCAAGGTCTCCTCCCGGCCGGTATACCGGCGTTGCGGCGGCCACCACCACCTGAAGGGTTTCGGGATCCACATAGGGATCGGTCCAGGGGACTTTCTTGCTCACGGCTGTCCGGTACCAGGGAAATTCCCGGAAGTCCAGGCGGCCGGGAATTCCGTTGTGACCGGGGTATGAACTGTGGAGGCCGTTTTCCAGAATCGTATAGTGCCAGGAAACCGTGTCTCTCAGGCGTTCGTGGATGCTTTTGTAAACCGGTGTCATGGACGACAGCCGGGCGATATCTGCTGCCACTCGATCCGGGAAGGTTCCCGGGGCCAGCTTGAAGACCTGGGTGGAATAAGAGATCTTCAGCATCTCCATCCCCCCGTTTTTCAAGGTTTTAAAGTGTGTAGAAGAGGGAAAGGTGTCGTTTGGTACATCGTTGCCAAGATTGAAATCTTGCGCAAAATAGATCTTTTCCGGCAAGGTTTCGTTTTTTTCAAGCATTTGTTCCACAGCGGATGCTTGCATCAGAAGCGCCATTTCCACATGTTCCCGGCTTTTCCAGAGAATCTGCGAATAGGCATCCACCAGAAGCCTCAGGCGCTTTTCTGTTTTCGTAACGATCCGTTCCCGTGTCTGGGAAACCAGTTCATCTCCCAGGTGTTTGACCGCATGGACGCCGAAAAATCTGGCACCGGCCATCGGTATGATGGAGATGGATAAAAGCAGCAGCAGCAGTTTCCAGCGGTATTTCATATCGTCTCCCCGGCAAAGAAGAACCAAAATTCCCTTGTCAAACAACAAATGATGATAGTATCCCATAAGGTATATGTGAAGATAAACCGATACAACTGTTAATTTTTTTGACCCTCTACCCCCATTCGTTTCCGAACGAAGGAGTCGGCTGTTATGGAAAAAAAACAACCACCGGTGGTCAAACGATCCCTGTTTTCATGGGTTTTGGCAGGAAACGGCAAGCTTCAGGCCCTTTTGGTTCTGGTCATTGTCGTTACCGTTTTTGCCAGGGTATTGCCGTTGGAGATGCAGAAACGGGTTGTCAATGAAGCCATTAAGCTCAGAGATACCGATCTGCTGTTCATGTACTGCGGTATCTATCTGGTATCGGTGGTGACGGCCAGCGGACTGAAGTACCTGATCACCCTGATTCAGACCCTCATCGGACAGCGTGTTCTGGCCAGAATGCGAAAGGATCTCTATCACCATATCCTGACCCTGCCGCTTAATTTTTTCAGAAGGACCCAACCGGGGATGGTGGTATCCTCCCTGATCACCGAACTGACCACATCGGGGAACTTTGCGGGCATGGCCGTTGCCGTTCCCATCACCAATATCCTGACATTGCTTGCTTTTTCCGGATACCTGCTCTACCTGAACTGGATGCTGGCCCTCATCTCCCTTGCCATTTACCCCTGTGTTTTTTTTCTGGTCCCGATGCTCCAGAAAAATGCCAACAAGGCCAACAAGCAGCGGGTGGACAACACCCGGATCCTTTCCAGCAAGATTGCCGAATCGATCACGGGGATCCACGAGATTCAGAGCAACGGGGCGTTCAGCATCGAGAACCGCAAGTATGACAGGATTGTAGAGAAACTGCTCAGCATCCGGGTTCGGTGGACCCTGTTCACCCAGGGCGTCAAAGTCACCAACAACTTCTTTACCGCCATGGGGCCCTTTTTAATTTTCATTGTAGGCGGCTATCTGTCCATGAAAGGGCGTTTGGAATTGGG
>CAZWAE010000020.1:11261-23702 GCA_964631805.1 uncultured Desulfobacteraceae bacterium
TTTTAATTTTCATTGTAGGCGGCTATCTGTCCATGAAAGGGCGTTTGGAATTGGGTGCCCTGGTGGCATTTATATCCGCCCAGGAAAAGCTCTACGATCCGTGGAAGGAACTCATCGAATTCTACCAGGTCTACCAGGATGCATCGGTTCGATATAAACGCACCATGGATTATTTTGATGTGGCGCCGGAACATGCCATCATACCCAAAGGCCGCGACGTCCTTGAACTGGAAAGCCATCTGGATATCAAGGATCTCTCTTTTGAAACCGAAGACGGGATTCAGTTGCTCAACGGCATCTCTTTTTCGCTGAAACCCGGGGACCAGATGGCCCTTGTGGGGTTTTCCGGCAGTGGCAAGAGCACCCTTGCCCAGTGTATCGGCCAGCTCTATAAATACAGCGGGGGTTCTCTCCAATTGGGAAACAGGGAGGTATCCGATCTGACCAAGCGGGATATGGTGCGCAACATCAGTTTCGTTTCCCAATCCCCCTTTATATTCGACGGCACCATAGAGGAAAACCTGCTCTACTCCTGCCTGGCGGGCATCGAGGACAGCGACAGAGACGGCGCAGAATTGCCAAGCCTCGACGACCGGATCGCCATCCTGCACCAGACCGGCATCTTTGCGGATGTCCTGCGGTTCGGGTTGAATGCCAATCTGGACAAAAAAAAGTACGGCGATCTGATCTCGCAGCTGATTCGGGTCAGGGAAAGTTTCCAGAATGAGTACGGTGGCGGGCTCTCCGATTTCGTCGAGTTTTTCAACGAGGACAGATATCTGTATTTTTCCAGCATTGCGGACAATCTGACTTTCGGGGCGCCCAACAAAGAGGCGTTTGAGGAGAAAAATCTTCCAAAAAACCAATATTTTATCGATTTTTTAACCCAGGCGGACCTGAAAAGGCCGCTTTTGGGCCTGGGCGCCGAGTTGTCCCGGCAGACGGTGGACATCCTGGGCAATCTGCCGCCGGAGGCGGTGTTTTTTGAGCAAAGCCCCATCGCCCCCGATGAACTGGACGATTACAAGATCCTCGTAGATGTTTTGAAAAAGAAAAAACTGCATCAGCTGTCGGAATCGGAGCAGGAAAAACTGCTGGGGCTGGCACTGCGGTTTACCCCCGGGATTCACAAGCTGGTCGGGCTTCCCCAAATGCTGGAAAACCTGATACTGGAAGGGCGTTTCCTTCTCAGGGAAAAGGTACCGGGAGACCAACCGGGTGCGCTGACCTTTTACGATGTCTCAGAGTATATCTATTCCCAGACCATCTTAAACAATATCCTGTTTGGCAAAACCAAAACCACCAATCCCAAGGCGCAGGAGAAGATCGATCAGAGCATCATCCAGCTGCTCATCGAGGAGGACCTGCTGGAAACCATCGTCGAAATCGGCATGCAGTTTGAGGTGGGGACCAAGGGCGACCGGCTTTCCGGAGGACAGCGGCAAAAACTGGCCATTGCCAGATCCTTTCTAAAGGCGCCGAGATTGCTGATCATGGATGAGGCCACATCGGCGCTGGACAATAAGTCGCAGACGCGTATCCAGAAGCTCCTGGAAAACAAGTGGAAAGGCCGGTCAACGCTTATCGCCGTTGTCCACAGACTTGATATTATCAAAAATTATGACCATGTTGCTGTTATGAAAGCGGGTAAGATCGTTGAAATGGGCAGCTACGAAGACCTGATCAACAGGAAAGGAATGCTCTATGAGCTCGAATTCGGTAAAAACTGACACCGGAAAATCTTGCGAGTTCCAGGAAAATCTAAGTATATTACGGCAGATTCCGGTTTTCTCCCCCCTGCCCATCGAATCTCTCAAGGTGTTCGCCTACCTGTGCAGTCGGGAGACCTATAAAGAGGGCGAGTATCTATTCCGCCGGGATGAAGATGACGGTCAGGCCTATTATTTCATTTCCGGAACCGCTGTGATATTGTATGAAGGGGAAAAAGGGGAGGAGGAGATCACCGGATACGGAGAGGGTAAATTTATCGGAGGGCTTGCCCTTCACGGGAAAGTGCCGAGGCTGTTTTCCATGAAGGCGACGTCAGAAGTCATATGCCTCATTATGACGCGCGATAAATTTGCCAAGGCGATGGAGCAGTTTCCGGAACTGGTACCGAAGATTCTTCATGCGCTTGTGGGCCGCATCCATCAGTGGGAAAGGAAATTGTTGGCCGGTCATGCCAAAGATTGCCCGGATTGCCTTGAGAGGGCCGGTGTCAGTCTTATTTAGTATCCGACCCGACAGTATGTGAAGGGATTGCGTTAAATGATTCCCGGTGAAATGAAATTCAATCTCAAGAATTGCCAGACCGAAACCGCCAAGCTGTGCAGCTGTGTCGAGGACCTGGGCAAAACCCTTGCACTGACCCGAAAAACCGTCTTTGCCATTTCCCTTGCCCTTGAAGAACTTTTTGTCAATATCGTCTCATACGGGTTCAAGGATGATCTTGAACATCTGATCGGTGTCTGCATACACCAGGAAAACGGCACCCTTGTGATCCGAATCGAAGATGATGGCATCCCTTTCAACCCTGAAAACGAAATGAGTCCCGATGTCAAGTGTCCGCTGGAAGAGAGCAAGATCGGTGGTCTGGGGATCCATCTGGTCAAGAAGATGATGGACGAGATCACCTATGAAAGACGGGACAAGAAAAACGTCATCATCATGAAAAAACATTTAAAAGGCAATTAATGTCCGAACAGCCATATCAAGAGAGGTGAAAAATGGAAATTGTTGAACAGCAGCAGGAAAACCACTATATATTCAAGCTGGATGGACGGCTCGACTCCAATACATCTCCGGATTTTGAAAAAAAGATTTTTGATGCCATCGAATCCGGTCGTTTTTTCCTGATTATCGATTGTGGCCAGTTGGATTACATCACCAGTGCGGGACTTCGGGTATTGAACAAAACCGCCAAAAGGCTCAAACGTGAAAAGGGGGAAATCGTTCTGTGCGCCATGGAGGACTATGTCCGGGAGGTGTTTGAGATCGCCGGTTTTGATACGTTCCTGCCCATCGTGGCGACCATGGATGATGCAGTGGCCCGGTTATCCGGTTAGGTTATATATAGGTTAGCGGGCTTCGTGTGGATCCATCCATGATTTCCAATCATGGATGGGAACTATTTAAGCCCGATAATACCCCGTTTCCCCAGGTCCCTCAAAAATTGTGTGACCGAAACTTCCGCCTCCCTGGGGTGTAACTGATACGCCTTGGCAAATTTTGATATGACGTGCCGCACGGTCCGTTTGCCGTCCAGTAAATCCCAGACAGCCGTTCCCAGTTCATCCAGCTGCAGTTGCCGGATACGCGCAGATTCCTCCGGTCCCCCCAGCCGCCGGACTACTTTGACAAACCAGGGCCGCATGACCACCGGAAATGACAGGATGATGCATCCCGATTCCAGGCGCTCCTCGTTGACCTGTTCAAATTTCATCGGTTTGCAGGAAAGAGCGGCGGATCGATCGAGCGGATTCTTTTCCTTTTGTCTAAATAGTTTCATATGCTGTACTGAGGGTTTCCAATAGGTCCGGCGGAGGCGATTGTTTTCCCGTCAACGCGATGCCGAGGATGCGATTTTTTTCCGTTTCATGCCAGACCCGGTAAGATTCAAAGGAAAATCCGGGTCGGATGCGGGTCCATAAAGCACGAACCCTCCCGATAGAGGGTTTTATTCGCCATTCAAGGCCGCTGAAACCGCCGATCGTAACAGAATTGGGAGCCACACTCGGCAGGCGCCACGCGGTTCTTGCAAAAGTTTCAAGATCCCGGTTCTTCAACAAGATCCCGGCCGGTCCCCATCGATGCAGGAAAAGTCTTTCTTTCTGGGCTTCAAGCGCGAGTTCGTAGACCCCGGCATCCAGGCGGTATCTTACCAGCCCAAATTCAGGGGGGGTTATGGCCCGGATATCGTAGATACACCAAAACAGGCGTCCATCGCGGGAATGATCCTTCAGTGAGGACAGCGTTTTCAAAAAATCCGGTTCGCCGGAGGATGTGCGATGCCTGAAAAGTTGAATCAGCATGGCATTGCGGCATTCGGCGCAGTAGGCGAGGGCACCTTTACCATCCAGTGAATTCCCCTGCCACCTGAAATACCGGGTGTCGAATCCGTTTAATGCCTTTTCCCATCCCGCTGGCGGGTCACATGTCCGGATGCTTTTTCCCGCGGCAGGCCGCTGGAAGGAGGCCAGCCGGTCCAATTGCTTATGGTGGGAAAAACGACCCTTGACCGGCCCCCATTTGATCTCCAGAGCCGGGCCGGCGTCGTCTTCAAAAAAGAGGTATCTCAAACCGATCCGGCTGACTTCCCAATCAGGGGGCACCTTGAGTCGGACGCCGTTCCAGGCGATGTCGCGGTAATCCGAATTTACGGATTTCATGGCAGGCCTTCCTGGAAAAGCTTCCGTCTACCGGGGGACAAACTGCTCCCACTCTTTATTCCCCATCTTCTTTTTGGATTCCTGCTTTTTCCGATGCGGCCGGAAATCTGGATGCTTCTCTTCAAAGCATGCCCGTTCCTTTTCAATCCGGCTGGTCATGGTGAGTTTGACGGCATTCCCCACCTTCTCTTCGGTGTCCCTGGTGTTGTGCTGCAGAATCAGGCTGATCCGGTTGCCTGCTTGATCTTTGAAGGACCATTTCCAGGCCAGCACCACATGGAAAGGATCTCCCCGCCAGTCGGATGGCTCCCCGAACCGCTTTTTGAACCGTTTAAGCAGTTTTTCGTAAAATTTTTTAGACGGGTTTGCATACTTAAGCTTGATGCGTAAAATTTTCCCGGGCTCGGCGCAGTTGCCGTAGCCGATCAACCCGCTTTTAAACCCTGCCACATCCTTGATTTCCACTTCCCTGATGTATTCGGAATACCGGATGGGCAGGGCGGTGGGCATGTTCACGACCCCCGCGTATTCGGCGATATCCTTTCCCAGGACAAATCCACCGACTTGGCCGGGAGTCTGCCCCGTGGCCAATACGGGAGTCACCATGCAGAGCAAAAAGACGAGTAGAAACGGTGTTTTTTTCATGCTGCCTCCATCTTTAAATGGGTGCCCGACATCCTGAAATAATTGCCGGTATCGAATCGGTGAGTCTATCAGAAAGGTAATGGACTTTTTATATCAAATCAAGTGATGAATTTGAGGCGGCCGGGTCAGGTTTTTGAAACCTCAATCACTGTCACCGGTTTTTCAATTATGCGACGTTCACCTTCAGTGATTCAAGAACAGTCAATGCCTCTTTGAATCTGTATTTCCCGAGCCAATCACCCATGGCCGCCACCTCCGCTGCCAACGGTTCAGGCCAGGCAACGGCGTCGATTTCAGCCATCACTTCCACGCAGGGCTTGGGTTTTCGCTTCCGGACATGAGTTTCCAGCCGTGACAACAGCGCCAGCAAGACCACCCTATCCATGGAGCCCTGAACCGGCTCCCGGGTCACCTGGGTCCTCTCTTCCGGGGCCATAGCCCTGAGAGATGAGAGCACCCTTTCAAGGGTGTTGCGAAACGGGGGCAGAGCGGCGCGGATCGCTTTTTCGTCCCCCCCCCTGACGGCATCCTCCAGATCCATGGCTGCCGGTTGCAGATCCACCATCCCCAGATTGCCCGCCACCCCTTTGACCGTATGGGCCAGCCGACGGGCCAGTTTCATGTCCGATTGGTCAAGGGCTCTGGTGATCTTTTCGGCCTGATCGGTGTATTCGCTGCAAAATTTCGTCAGCAGCTTGCGGTACAGCTTTTCGTTGCCGCCCACCCGGGCCAGTCCTGCGGAAATCGATATTCCCGGCATATCGGTGAGTTCCGATTCTTCCATACACGTCTCGACTTCCGGGGGTTTTTTACGATCCCGAAACGATCTCTCACCGGGGGGGATCCATTTCAACAAAGCGGAAAAAAGCTCATCGATGTCGATAGGTTTGCTTACATGGTCGTTCATCCCGGCCGCTATGGCTTTTTCCCGGTCCTGGGTCATGGCACTGGCCGTCATGGCGATTATCGGCAAATCATTAAACCGGCTATCCTTTCGAATCTCGCGGGTCGCCTCGTATCCGTCCAGAACCGGCATCTGAATGTCCATGAGTACGGCGTCGAAGGGATGCTCCCGAATCTGTTCCACACCGGTCCGGCCGTTGTCTGCGATGGCCACCGACAGCCCCGCACCCTTTAAAATTTCAAGCGCTACCTGTTGGTTGATGTCGTTGTCTTCCACCAAAAGAATGCGGGCGCCCCGAATGGGTTGAATCATCTCGGCCTCCCGATTCTTTTGGGACGATTTTACCATCCGCCGGGCGTCCGCCTTGCCGAACGCCTGCAATATGGCATTGAACAAGCCCGACGGGGTGATCGGCTTGGCGAGTATGCCGGACAGGGGCACCTCTCCGGCAGCCTGCATCGCCTCAGCCGAATCGTAGGCGGTGACGATGATGACTTTGGGCGGATGGTCCGCATCGGCCGCGTTCAGAATCCGCCGGATGGTTTCAATGCCGTCCATACCCGGCATTCGCCAATCCATCAGCACCAGTTCAAACGGCTGCCGGGTCATCGCCGCCTCAAACAGGGAAACGGCTTCCATGCCGGAAGAGGCCTGGCTAACATTGAAATCAAAGGCGCCGAGCATCTCTGTGAGGATCTCCCGGGCCGTACTGCTGTCGTCCACCACCAGGGTTTTCAGCTGCTGCATATCCGATTCAAGCTCGAGCGGAGCTTTCTCCACACCCTCCCCGATGCCGAGGGCGACCGTGAAGTTGAACTCGCTGCCCACATCCGGTTCACTCTCCACCCAGATCTCACCGTTCATCATTTCCACCAGTCTTTTACTGATGGTCAACCCGAGCCCGGTCCCGCCGTATTTTCGGGTGGTGGATGCGTCCGCCTGTGAAAATGCCTTAAAAAGACGCCCTTTCTGCTTCTCGGTCATGCCGACGCCGGAATCGCGCATTGAAAAGCGAACGGAGGCCCGGTGATCTTTTTTTTCCAGAAGCCGGGTCGTCAGAACGATCTCGCCCTGTTCAGTGAATTTCACCGCATTGTTGCCCAGGTTGACAAGAATCTGGTTCAACCGCAAGGGGTCGCCCACAAGGAATCTCGGCACCGACGGATCCATTCGGAACAGTACCTCCAGCCGCTCTTTTTCCCGGGCCTTTACCGTGATCATGTTGCCCGCATTTTCCAGGGTCTCGTTCAGATCGAACTCAATTGTTTCCATGTCCAGCTTGCCGGCTTCAATTTTGGAGAAATCCAGGATGTCGTTGATGATGCCCAGCAGCGATTTTGCCGCCGCATCAATCTTGTTAACATAGTCGTGTTGTTTGGGCGTCAGATCGGTTTTCAGGGCCAGGTGGCTCATACCGATGATGGCGTTCATGGGGGTGCGGATCTCATGGCTCATGTTGGCCAAAAACTCGCTTTTGGCCTGGTTTGCCGATTCTGCTTCATCGCGGAGGAGGTTCAGATCTTCCACAAGCTTCAGCATGGCATCCTGGGCGCGTTCCAGTTCCGCCGTGCGTTTTTCCAAATCCTCCATTACCTGCTTCCTGTCGGTGATGTCCCTTACCGTACCGACCATCCTTGCGGCAGTGCCCTGTTGATCCCATTCAACGGCAGCCCCTTTGGAGATGATCCATATGATGTCCCCCTGTTTCGTGATGGCGCGGTGTTCGATCTCATAATCGGAAATTTTGCCGGATCGATAATCGCCGCCGTAAGCCAGCACTCGCTCCCTGTCTTCGGGATGGATACTGTTTTTCCACAACGAATGGACATCTCCCGTTTCATTCATCGAATATCCGAGCATCTCCCTCCATCGATGGTTGACGACGGTTTCGAAAGTGTCAAATTTGACGTCCCAGAAACCGAGGTCCCCCCCCCTCAGGGCGAGCCTTAATCGATCTTCGCTTTCCATCAATCTCGCTTCGGTGCGTTTGCGTTCGGTTACTTCGCGGGACAATCGCCGATTCCAGTAAATGAAAACGAAAACCAGTACCAGCGATCCGCCCATCACTTTCCATATGAGGGAATAATCCACCTGTTTTTCATAGGTGACCGTTATCCATTTTTTAAAGATGGCGTTTCGGTCCTCCTCGTCGATGGCATCGATGGATTTTTGCAGCAGTCCCGCCAATACGGGAGTGTCGCTCCGGGTGGCCATGGCGACCTCAAGCTTGAAGTCCGTTTCACCGGCAACTTTCAGATTGGTATAACCCGCGGAACGGATGTAATGCCCGGTCACAAGGATACTTCCGATGTAGGCAAAGACTGCTTTGGACTGTAAAAGTTTGAGTGCACCCGGAACATTGGAAGCTTCGATGATGTCTACTTTCGGATTTTCTTTTTTAAGGTATTCAGCCACGCCGTAACCCCTGACAACGGCGACTTTTCTGCCGGTAAGTGCCTTCAAGCCGCTGATGTAATGGGTGCTGTCCCGTGTGAAAACGGCTACCGGAAGCGACAGATAGGGCGTGCAGAAGCGGGCAAGGTCTTTACGCTCAGGCGTTTCAATCGCTGCCGGACAGATATCCAGTTCACGGCGGCGGAGCATGTCAAAGCCTTCCTGCCAGGTCACATCCTTTTTTATTTCAAATGACACCCCAAGCATCTGCCCGATGCGATCCAGGTATTCTATGGAGATCCCTTTGAATTTCCCATCCTTATCCATGTATTCAACCGGTGCCCAAAACGGATCCGCCGCTACACGGATGACGGGACGGGCGTTGAGCCAGGCCTTTTCTTCGGGAGTGAGGCTGATCCATGTTAAGGCAAGGTCTTCCGATTGCCCGATGCCGCCCCATTTCCGATAAATGCGGCGCACTTCATCCCGCTCCATCGATGCCAGGGCACGATCGAGAATCCTTGCCAGCTCCGGCCAATCTTTCCGTACACCGATACTGTTGACCGAGGCCGTGGCCTTGATCCTGCCCATGATCGTCAGGTTGCTCAAAAGTTCCTTTTCCATCAGGTAGCCGGCAACAGCCCGGTTGCCCACGTAAGCGTCGGCCTCTCCCCGGGATACGGCATGGAGGGCGCCGGCCGTTGACTCGAATTCGCTGATGCGAATGTGCGGATGATTATCCTGTAGGAATTTGACCAAAAAAAATCCTTTTTCGAGCGCAATGGTCTTTTCCGACAAATCTTCAAATGATCGATAATAGTGCCCATCTTTCCGTGCCACAAATACATGGGGAATGTTTGCGTAGGGTTTTGTGAAGTTGAAATAGGGTTTCCGATCCTCTCTTGGCGTGATGCCCATGAGGGCGTCATGCTTTTTCTCTTTCACCCCGTCATAGATCTCTTTCCATGCTCCCGGAACAATGGACAGCCTGTTTCCCAACCGTTTGTTGAGCGCTCCGATAAAATCCACCCCCATACCCCGGGGCCTGCCGGTGTCATCCACAAAATCCATGGGCGGCCAGGCATCCATGATGCCGACAGAGATTTCGGTATGCCTGTCAAGCCACCGAATCTCCTCTTGAGAGAGTTGAAATGCCGGTTTTGCATTGTCGAATGCCTCGAACCATCTGCGGTGGATACGCCGCTCCTCTTTTTGGGTGATGGACCCAAGAGCCCGGTCGAGTAATTTCGCCAACCCCGGCCGGTCTTTGCGTACACCAATGGTCAGAACTACAGGGGGCTTGTCCATTTTCCCCATCATTTTCAGATTAACCAGCAGCTCTTTTTCAATATAATACATCACCACGACCCGGTTGCCGGCATAGGCGTCCGCCTCGCCTCTGGAAACAGCGTCCAGGGCCTCACTGGTGGAATCGTATTCCCGGATGTTCACTTTCGGGTAATTGTTTTTGAAATATCGGATGTTGTAAAAGCCTCTCTCCAATGCAATCGTCCTATCCGTTAAATCCGTTTCCGCGCTGAAATAGGGCCCATTCTTGCGGCCCACGATGACATGGGGGATTTTTTCATAAGGTCTGGTGAAATTGAAAAAAGGCTGACGTTCCGGCTTGGGTGTGATATCCATCAGGGCGTCCAGTTTTCGGTTTTTCACCCTGTCGTAATTCTCCTTGAAATTCCCCGGTTCGATCTTTAGTACACCACCCAAACGCTCGTTGAGCAACGTTATGTAATCCACACCCATTCCTTTGGGCGCACCGTTTTCGTCTCTAAAATTCAAGGGAATCCAGGCATCCATGATGCCGATTCGGATTACAGGATGTGCAGCCAGCAGGGCATTTTCTTGTGATGTGAGAAAAAATGTGGGCGTTTTAAGTGACGGCTGCCGGGTTGCAGATTCCAACTGATCGGATGCCCGAACTGTTCCGTTCGAAAAAAAAATACAGCATGAAAGTAAAAATATGAAAAACGGCTTAGGAGATTTCATGGTGGACACTCCGATTGGCGACTTGTTTAGATGCAACGATAAAATGTCCGAATCATCAAATTTAATACTTGCGAAATCGTGCTTGCGTGGCGTCGTATCTTGCCAAAATTGTATCAGGAGCTACTTAGAGAGATCAGAAATATCGTGTAATATTCAGGCTCGGGAAAAGATCAATATCGGTGTATGATTCCCTGTAAATATTAGAGAATTGTTTTAGTGCTAATGTGTTATCAGCGTATAGTCAATGATGGGCACAAAAAATGGGAAAATTATTACAATCCAATATTACGGATATTAATACCTATGTAATTTACGTATATTAAATTTTAACTGCTTATAATTTTGTAAAAAATAGAAATGCGTCCCATCCGTATATGCCGGAGTCTTCCTTTTTGTTCCGGTTGAGATAATTGCTGTTATGACAGATTTCATAGTCCCTCCTGTGTCTTTAGGGCCGCTTTCTGCTAGATTTTCCTATGATAAAAGCAATCCCGACGACCATAGAATCTTCGGGCCGTAAATTGCTCCGTATAATTAATATGTCTCTTGATCTTTATAAAATAGAGCGGGGAACCTGCGAAGTGAAACCCGAAAATGTCGACCTGGTAAAGATATTAGATGAAATAAAATCGGAAACAAAAATTCGGTTGAAGGTAAAGCGCCTTACCATCGAAACCCTGATCGATGGCGCACCTGCAGGTGAGGCTGATCAATTCATTCTTCCGGGTGAAAAATTGTTGTTTTATTCAATGCTGTCCAATCTGTTCAAAAATGCCGTGGAGGCCTCACCGAAGAAAGAGCGGATAATCATTGAGATGACACAACAGGAGAATAATTCTGTCGGCATTCATAACAGCGGCGCTGTACCTGGGGAAATCCGGAAAACTTTTTTCGAAAAATATGCCACTGCCGGGAAGTCCGGGGGGACCGGACTGGGAACGTATTCAGCACGGCTTATCGCTGAAAACCTTGGCGGAAAAATATCATTGGACACCTCGATCGAGGCGGGAACGACAATTCGTATCAACTTTTCAAAAAACGAGTAGAATTATAGAAAGAAAAATCAGGAAATTTGCAACAAATCTTGAAACTATTGCACAAAGCCTTGATATCGGTCTCGATTGGCTCGGTACCCGGTTAGAACATCAAATGGGAAAAACGGCGTAGCCGTCTGCGGAATCAATTAATAAGTTATCGGAAGTGATCAGAATCAGGTCATAAACCACGGCGGATGCGGCTATAAACCGGTCGGCGGGATCCTGATGAGGCAGTTGGATCCCCCGGCTTTTCATGGCAACTTCATGGTTAAGGGCGGCCTGCCTGAAAGGAACGGCATTCAGTACACTTTCCATCCAGGCGGCCGGATCGGTGTTGAGTTCGATCCGTCCCTTTTCAGCCAGAATCATGATTTCCCAGGTCGTAATAGGGGATATCCATAGTTCATTGGCCGGATTGTCCACCTCCCTCGCCACTTTTTCTGACAGGCGCTCCGGTTCCAGTAAACACCACAACAGAACATGTGTATCGAGTAGATATCTATTCATTCAACACTTTCCAGCTATCCGATTTCGCGGCGGGAGAGATGATATCTCCGATAATTTTACCTTTAGACCTGAAGGAACCCAGCCATGATGTATTCATTACTGGCGGCGGCGGCGGTTCGATCAGCGCGATGGGTTTTCCATGCCGTGTCACCAGTACCGGTTGACCCGTACGCTTGACTTTATCCAAAACAGCCAGGCACGTTGCTTTGAATTGAGATATGGTGATCATTTCGCCTGTTTCCATGAATTCCCCCTATAGAGCAAACAACAAACATATATAAAATTAAAATAATTTATACCATAGTCACCGACTATGGTCAATAAATTCTACGAATGGAAAGATCTCCCGGATCACTGAGATGCGCTCTCTATTCTCTAAACAGCTTCTTTATGGGAAAATAGTTTGCCGAATCAAAATTATTGGAGCCGGACAAGCTGATGGTTGATGCGTCTAAAACAATCTATTCAAAACTGTTTTGATTTTCATCTGTCAAATGGGGTATGTAGGGCACCTGTACGAGATATGGAATAAAAGCCGAGCTCACGATTCCGTCCGGGATGT
>CAZWAE010000020.1:23802-29985 GCA_964631805.1 uncultured Desulfobacteraceae bacterium
GGCACCTGTACGAGATATGGAATAAAAGCCGAGCTCACGATTCCGTCCGGGATGTTCAGATGACAGAAAGCGCCAAAAAACAGATGATCGATGTCAGCGACCTGACATTTGCCTACGACACGCAGGTGCCGACCTTTTCTGATTTTAGCTTCAAGGTTGGAAGTGGAGAGATCTGGGCGGTCATCGGCCCCTCCGGATGCGGGAAAACGACCCTGCTTTACCTGCTTGCCGGCCTTTTGTTCCCCACATCCGGGGGAATCCGCATCGACGGTCGGTCCATCACCAGACCCCGGCCCGAAACCGGGCTTGTCCTTCAGGACCACGGGCTGATGCCCTGGGCGACAGTCAGGGAAAACACCTGTCTGGGGTTGAAAATCCGTAAATTTTACGGGGCCGACGGACGGCATGCACCGGCGGGCAGCCCCATAGACGAAGAGGGTGGGAATCGCCAGGTCTCCTACTGGCTCAACCGGTTGGGTATCGCGCATCTCGCCGACCAATTCCCTCTTAAGCTCTCCAGGGGACAGCGGCAGCGGACGGCCATCGCCAGGACGCTTGCCCTCGCACCGGACCTGCTCCTTCTGGATGAGCCGTTTTCCGCGCTGGATGCACCGACCCGGGAGGATCTTCAGCGCCTGATGGTCGAGCTCCAGAGGGAATCGGGGCTGACCTGCATTATCGTCACCCACGATATCGAGGAGGCGGTTGTCATGGGCCAGAATATTCTTGCCCTGACCGGCCGGGCCAACCGGGATGCGAGGGTGATCGAAAACATGTGTGCCCTCTACCGTGATGGTCGTCGCCAACCGGGATTCCAGGGGATGTGTGATGACCTGCGGCAGTTGCTGGGGGAATTGCTTTGAGCCGAGAATCGCAACACGGGGCGGGTCCGACGATGAAACGCGATCACCCGGTTCAAACAGGCAAGGTGCCCGGATATCCCAAACGGGGCCCGAAATCCCCCTCTGCCCTCATCGGTTTTCTGATGTTCCTATTATTGTGGCAGATTCTTGCCTGGATTGTCCGGAGGTCCATTCTGCCTTCACCGGTGGTGGTATTACCCCTTTTTGCCACGTCGATTTTCGGTGATCTGGGATTGCATTTTCTGGCCAGTGCCGGAAGAGTGCTGGCGTCCATCGGGCTGGCGGTGATCACCGCCGTGCCCATTGGGTTGGGATTGGGGCAGATGCCGAAAATAGACCGGATAGTCAGTCCATTGATCGCCATCGTTTACCCCATTCCGAAAATCGTCTTTCTGCCCGTCATTTATGTCTTGATGGGGATTACCGACATATCCAAAATTTTTTTGATCGCCCTGATCATTTTTTTCCAGATCCTCGTGGTGGTCAGGGATGAAGCGGCCAACCTGCATCCGGAACTGATCCTCTCGGTGCGGTCTTTGGGGGCCGGCAGGCGTGCATTGTTCAGATATGTCTACCTTCCCGCCTCGTTGCCGGCGGTCCTGACGGCGCTTCGCGTCTCGGTGGGGACGGCCATCGCCGTCCTCTTTATTGCCGAACAGTCGCTGACCACCTACGGCCTGGGGTATTATATCGTGGTGGAAACGGCCCAGGTGCTGCAATATCCGGAGATGTTCTCCGGCATCATGGCCATGAGCCTGCTGGGGATTATCCTCTATTTTATCATCCACGGCCTCGAACGTCGGGTCAACCGTCACATGGCAAGGGAAGAGCGGTAAACAATGGATCAACCCCACCATCAGGGCGACAAAAGCGAAACCGTGCGGAGAATGTTTGACCGGATCGCCCGGAGGTACGATCTGATGAACCGCCTGATGACCTTCGGACAGGACCGGGTATGGCGGCAATGTGTAGTCCGAAGGAGCCGGTTGCGGCCTTTTGGACGTCTGCTGGATATCGGCACCGGTACCGGCGGTATCGCCCGGGATGCCCTGTCCATGGTCTCCCCCCTCACCGTGACCGCTGTGGACTTTTCGTTCGAGATGATGCAGGCCGGGCGAAAGCGCTCCCGGGCGGATAGGATCCGATGGTGCACGGCGGATGCCCTCAACCTGCCTTTTCCCGACAACACTTTCGATGCCGTCACCTCCGGATACCTCATCCGGAATGTCACCGATGCCAGGGCCGCTTTTGCCGAACAGTTGAGAGTGGTCAGACCGGGCGGGCATATTGTCTGCCTGGACACCTCTCCTCCTCGAAAAAACCTGCTATACCCACTGGTGCTCTTTCACATGAAAGCGATCATCCCGCTGCTCGGGGCGCTCATCTCCGGGAACATCAAGGCCTACACCTATCTACCGGATTCCACCCGGACCTTCCAGACACCCGTTGAACTGGCGGGCACCATGGCATCCGCGGGGTTGGTGAACGTATCCTATCAGAGCTATATGTTCGGGACCATTGCCGTGCATGCGGGGACTTGTCCCTGACGTAGCAATGGCCCGGAAATCATGTATTGACCCATTATGCCTTATCATATTACTAATACCCGGCCGGTGTTAGGGTCGCGGGAAGAAATGGGGGTTGGCAATTCAATGAACAAATTTCACGTTTTTGTTGTCAGGGCGATTCTGGGCGCGGTGTTTGCCGTTATTCTGTCGCGGTTTTTTTATCCCAGCATCAATATCGCCTTTGTGATGGGACTCGGCATTGTCCTGGTGGGGTTGGCATATGTTTCGGAATACTTTCACCAGCGAAACATCGGGAAAAAAAATAGGGGACAATAACCGCACTTCCCTCCGGGGCGTGGGGACAAACAAAGGAATTCGGGCCACATTGAAACAGATCATACTCGGTACGGCGGGGCATATCGATCATGGCAAGACCACACTGGTCAAGGCGATCACCGGGATCAACACCGACCGGTTGAAAGAGGAGCAGGCGCGGGGCATCACCATCGAACTCGGGTTTGCCTCTCTGGACCTGCCCAGCGGCCGACATCTCGGCGTCGTTGACGTGCCGGGCCATGAAAAATTCGTGAAAAACATGGTGGCCGGTGCGTCGGGCATCGATCTGGTGACGCTGGTGATTGCCGCCGATGAGGGGGTGATGCCACAGACCCGGGAACATATGGAGATCTGTACTCTGCTGGGAATTCGGTACGGTTTTGTCGTGCTGACCAAGATCGACATGGTGGACGAGGAGTGGCTTGAACTGGTGACGGAGGATATCCGGGATTTTCTGGAAGGAACCTTTCTGGAAGACACCCCCATCGTTCCGGTTTCCGCGGTCAAGGGCACCGGGCTGGATTCATTTGTCAGCACCCTGGACGATTTTTGTAAAAAGATGCCTGAAAAGGGGAGTTCCGGCTTGTTCCGACTACCCGTCGACCGGGTGTTTTCCATGAAGGGGTTTGGAACGGTCATCACCGGCACCCTGATTTCCGGACAGGTGCAAGTGGGTGACAATATCATGATCTACCCTTCAGGGGTCACCTCAAAGGTCCGTGGGATTCAGGTACACAACGAGAGCGTGAATGCAGCCGCCGCCGGTATGAGAACGGCCATCAACTTCCAGGGACTCGAAAAAGCGGAAATCAACCGGGGGGATATCGTATCGATACCCGGGGCCATGCAATCCAGCTACATGCTCGACCTGTCCCTCAATTATCTTCCCGGTAACAAAAAACCGATCAAGAACAGGACCCGGGTCCGGTTTCATGCCGGCACCAGCGAGATCCTCGGGATATTGGTGCTGCTGGAGGCGGATGAACTCTCCCCCGGGGAAAAAACAGTTGCCCAGGTCCATCTCGAATCCCCCCTCGCCCAGGTGAGGGATGACCGTTTCGTGATTCGCAGCTATTCGCCTGTACGAACCATCGGCGGCGGTCGCATATTGAATCCGATTCCCGAAAAACATAAACGGCTCCGGCCGGATGTCGTCGACGGCATCATGGGGTTGCTTGACAATTCCCACGAGGAAAACATCCTGTACCACGCCAAAGAATCGGGATACAGGGGCGTCCGTCTCAGCGACCTGAAACTCATGGTCAACATATCGGATAAAAAACTGGATGGTATCCTCGGCACCCTGATGTCCAACCGTACCCTCGTTCTGGCGGACAAGGAAAACCGATTGTATATCCACGGCGCATCAGCGGAGGGGCTCAAAGAGGAGATGGCCGGCCATCTGGACCGGTATCATCAGAAATATCCATTGAAACCGGGAATGCTCAAGGAGGAACTGAAATCGAAATTTCCCGGATATGCAGGCGACAAACTGTTTACCCTCATGCTCAACCAACAGATTAAAGAGGGCGTGGCGGTTGCCGAAGAAAAAACGGTTCGTCTTGCCGGCCACAAGGTATCCCTGGCCGTGGACGAGACCCAGATTCGGGAGAAATTCCTGGACGCTTACAAAACCACCCGCCTCCAACCGCCCTATTTCAAGGATCTTGTCAAAACGGTGGACGTTGATCCGGGTGTCGCCAAGGATGTACTGATGCTTCTGGTTGGGGAGGGACTCATCGTAAAGGTAAAAGAGGAACTCTACTTTCACGCTGATGCCGTTGAAGCTCTGAGGCGGCAGCTGGTTGAGTTCCTTACGGCAAATGGTGAGATCACCACGCCGCAATTCAAGGAGATGACCGGTGCATCCCGGAAATACGTCATCCCTCTGATTGAATATTTCGATGCCAAAAATGTTACCATCCGCATCGGTGATATCCGTAAACTCAGAAAAGGGTAATGGAGATATGATGGAAGAAAATTCAAACAAAGAGAAAAACACCGGCCAGGGGGAATTCAAGGGCTACGCGGTCAAGCGCATCACGGTCGGCGTATTGCTGACCTTTGCCGTGTTGTGGATCTTCGGCACCCTGCTGGGCATCTTCGATAGCCCGGAACCGTTGAAAACCTCGACCACCCATGAAGACGCCGGCCCCGCCCGGGGACATGCCAAAACAGTTCCGGAAACCGCAGCCGTGGTACAAAAAGCGGATATTTCCCACGGTTCCCAGCAAACGACACCGAGCAAACATGCAGCGACTGCGGAAGATAATACGTCGATTGGACACGCCGCCCCTTCCGGTCATGAAGCAACGCCTGCGGCGACCGATTCCCATGCCACCGGAACCCACACCGCCCCGAGTGCTGCCGGCCATGGACCAACCACCGCCGGTGTCGATTCCCATTCGGCGGGTTCCCACGGTGAGACTGCCGCCGCTACGCACGAAGCCGGGCCTCAATCCAAAACGGCCGCCGCTTCAGCGCATGGGGAAAAATCTTCTGCAACATCATCATCTCACGGAGAGGCCGATTCGGGGCACGGCGCCCACACTGCCGCCGTTTCCCACGATGAACCCAAAGGGGTGGCGTTTATCAATGCCGCCATACGGCCCCTACAGTACGAACTGGAAGAGCGGTTCTGGGGTTGGCGCCCCAACGATATCCTCGATTTTACGGACAATGTGAATCATTTCCAATTGGGGGTTCTCGAAGTGACCCGTCGAACCACCGTGGCCCTCACCGAAAGGATATCAAGAACGGGAAGTGCGGCGGCTTTTGATAAAAACCTTGAAAACGCCATGAACTGGTTCATGATAAAAGCGGAACGCTACTGGTTCCCCTCCCCCGAATCCAAATATCAAGCCGGTTTGAAGGAACTGGCCCTCTATCGCGACAAATTGAAAAAGGGTAATGCCAATTTCCACACGAGAACCGACAACCTGATTCCGTTGTTAAAGGCCTATGAAAACCTTCTGGGTAGCTGTGATGAGAACCTGGTAAAGGAAAAGGAGGACGACGGCAGCCCGGTCAGCTTCTTCCAAGCGGATGATTATTTTTTCTATGCAAAGGGAGTGGCCAGCGCCATGCACAGCGTGCTGGAATCGATTCACATCGATTTTAGCAATATTATCGAAAGCCGCCGTGGTGAGGAACTGCTGCACCACGCCATATTATCCTGTGAGCATGCCATGCATACCAACCCCATCCTGATTACCAACAGCAGCATGAGCGGTATCCTGGCCAACCACAGGGCCAATCTGGCGGCTTCCATCAGCCATGCCCGGTTTTATATCGGGATGCTGATCATGACGCTTTCCACCTAGCGATTTGCCTCATCTGGCTTTCGGGTAAGTGCGTGGGCCGTATCAACTGCAAGTCCCTTGCAAAAAAATTGTTTAAGGCCGCGACGCTTTTATGTTTAAGCTACCGCGGCTTTCTGTCTGTTGAATTCGGAGTGTTGAAGATGACCGTCAAAC
>CAZWAE010000021.1:0-17197 GCA_964631805.1 uncultured Desulfobacteraceae bacterium
CAAGAAATTTATATGTTACCGCGGTGCATGAAGCCTTTAGGCTTCCATCCTTCTTCCCGGACGGCTTCATTTTTATTTCCTGAATATTCACGATCCGGGAAAGGTTTGACACTTTATCAAAAAAAGTGCCAATTTGATGGTAGCTGCCCTGAACCGTCAACGCCACGGGAATATTCGCGTAAAAATCTTGCGGAACTTCCGGCTTGGGCTGAAACAGATCAAAATCCAAACCGGCATTCTTCCCTGAATTGGAAATAGCGGCCAGAAGGGAAGGAATCTCCTCATTTTCCGGCAAGGCCCTCCCGGCGATTTTGAATTTGGCTTCAGCAGCCGCCAAATCCTTTCGGAGTTTTCCAAGCTTCGCGGCTTTGATCGTTGCCAGTCTCAGCTCGTTTTCAAGGTTTTCATGCTCTGTTGTCAATTCATTAATTTTCTGGTAATTCGGCCAGATTCCAAACCAGCCGAAACCACCGACAAGGATCAGAAATGATGCGGTAAAAATCAATATACGCTGAACCTTGGTCAGCTTTTCGAGTTTTTCAAATAGAGGGTCAAGCGACTTTAAGGATATACTGGTTTTTTTCATGATTTTTTTGCTTCTTCCTTTGGCTTGACAAGTTCGCTTATGGGCAACTTCTCCAAAGTGACAACAAAGCTTTTTAAGTTGTCATATTCTCCGATCTTCTGTTTTTTCGTGCTTTTCAAGCGAACATTATTGAACAATACCGATTTTTCCAGCCGGGTCATAAAATCCGCGACTGTTTTATTGTCGAGGGCAACGCCTCTGATATCAAGACCCATCCCTTTTTCATCAAGGCTAGTGAACCACATCCTCTTTTGAATGACCATTTTTGTCATCGTATCGATCAGCAAAACCGCCTCTTTACGGCTTATTGCCAGATTGATGATAACTTCCGTTTTTTTCTTCAAGATGTTAAGCTGTTTCTGGATCCGATCGACTTCAGCCGCCTGTTTCTTCTTGGCATTCAAGGCCACTCTTGTAGAATTGACCCTGTTGGTCCAGTCATCAACCTGTCCTTTAAAAAAGATATGGGTAAAAACCAATCCAGCCGTAAGGACGATTAAAAATAGCAGAAATATCGTGATCTGCCGCCTTACGTTCTCTTTTCGTCTTGCCGCCCGAAACGGTAACAGGTTAATGCGTATCATTTATCATCAACTTTCCTGATTGAAAGGCCCATACAGATGGCGGCCTGTGGGGCAATTCGTTCCAGATATGATGGATCTAACCGGTCACTGATTTCAAAACTCTTGAAAGGTGTTATCACTTCTACTTCCGCAGAAGTTTCTCCAGCCAGAAGATCCCGAAATTCCACGATATTGGCACCACCGCCACTTAATACAATTTTATTGATATGATCTTCAGGATAGGTCGAATAGAAAAAATCAAGCGCTCTACGGATTTCAGCGCACCAGTCTGAAACCACAGATGTGACGATTTCAGATAGATCTGCCTGGGAAATTCTTTCTGACTGATCGCTTTGCTTAATCTCTTCTGCCTCTTCCAAAGTACAATCCGTCAGAGATACGATCTTCTGGTTGATCTGGCCGCATCCAAGGGAAACATCCCTCATGAACACGGATGTATCTCCTTTTAATATATTCAAAGAAGTCTTGCTGGCACCGATATCGATCAAAGCAACGCTTTCATCCTCCGGTTCATAGTTCATTTCGAAAATATTTTGAAGAGCAAAGGCATCAACATCAATCAAGCAGGGATTCAATCCGGCCAATTGGACCAAGCTGATGTAGTCCTCAATCATCTCCTTTTTAGCTGCTACCAGCAGCACATCCATCTGGTTGGCATTGTGCTCATTTTCTCCGAGGATCTGGAAATCCAGATTCACATCACTAATATCGAAGGGAATATATTGTTCCGCTTCAAATTTAATGGTTTCCTGGAGTTCCTCCTCCGTCATGGTTTGGACGCTGATTTTCTTGACAATGACGGAATATCCTCCGATGGAGATGGCGACATTCTGATCATTCAGGTTGTTTTCTTTAAAAAGCGTACGAATAGCTGCAGCTGCAGCTTCATGATCTTTGATGATGCCGTCTTCAATAATTTCCGGTGCAATGTCAATAACGGCAAACTGCTTCAATACCCGTCCTTTTTTTGTATCTGATATTTCAGCGGCTTTTATCGACCCGGACCCAATATCCAATCCCGTTAGATGAAATTTTTTCCCGAAAAACATGATATGCTCTTAATTTTTGAAAATCTTGTTTTTATCAGCCAGGTTGAAACCTAGTGCCAAGATAATTTTTCGCTTGGTTTCCATTCGGCATGGCATACCGTTTTCAATCCGAGCAATGGTAATGGGGGAAACATTTGCTTTTCTAGCCAGTTCCGCTTTGCTCATCATGTGAGATTCCCTGATTTCTCTTAAATGGTTTTTTAACTTAGACATGGTTCGCTGAAAATCGGCTAATAGTGTTATGAGGATCTTTTTTTAAATGCTATGGCCACGACAATGATTAAAACTAAACCGTGATGATAGAGATTTGAATATAAAAAACCCATTGTCAAGGGTTTTTTATATGTAATTATATATAAATTATATATAATTACATATATTGTGGCGACTTTGTTTAACACACTATATATTGTATATACTATCGTGTTTCATTCAAAAAAAAATAGATCCCACCTGTCTAAGGCCGGTTCGAATCACTGCAAATGCATTTCTTGATTCAAAAGTCGGCCTGTTGGAAAAAACCGTTTCAATTCGGATAATAAGAACCAAGCCTGCGACGCATTAAATCCGTCAGGTACATCTTGATAAAATGGAAGATTCACTATATGATCGCCCTGATTTAGAGCTTTTCTAAATTATATAAATTAGTTGTACGATTTTGCCCAACAAGGAGCCCGAGATTAGTGTCCCTTTCGAAATCGGTAGAGAAGGTCAAGCCATTCAGGTTGGTGAAGTATTTTACGATTGCAAGCCTTATCGTGGTTTTCATGGGAACAGTAACGCTCTCATTTTTCAATGTTCACTGGGTAAAGGCTCTGCAGCAGGAAAAGAGTGAGGAGTTCGCCCGCCTACTGGTTGAGAACCTCAACCATCAAGTTTTTATTCAGTTCAGCATACCGGTTGCCCTGAAATATGGAAGAATTCAACTCCGGGATAAAGAACAGCGGGATATTTTAGACAAGGTGGTGCGAAGTACGCTGCACAGCTTTAAGGTTGACAGGGTCAACCTTTACGATCTTGAGCACACCGTCTCCTACAGCTTCGACGAAAACCTCATCGGAAAAAAAGATATCGGTGGTCAGGGTTACCTGGACGCGCTTAACGGGAAATCGTCATCCAAACTGGTTCAAACAGGCCGTTGGATGGAGATCATGTTTGGATTTTCAAAAGAAAACAAAATGATCACGTTTGCACCTTTTCGAGCTGAGAAATCACTCGCTGGCCTATCCGGCCCCGTTCTGGGTGTTATCGAAATTGTTCAGGATCTCTCCGAAGACTATCAATCGATCTTTCAGTTTCAAGTCTACGTCATTTCCACATCCATGGTGGTCATGGGATCTCTTTTGATCATTTTGATTTTTATCGTAAAAAGGGGAGAGAGCATTATTGAACAAAGAGCCCTTGAGAGACTCAGATTGAAAGAAAAACTCAGCCGTGCCGAGCATTTCTCCTCATTGGGTGAGATGGTAGCCGGTGTTTCCCATGAAATCAGAAACCCTCTGGGAATCATTCGAAGCTCCGCAGAACTTCTCAAAAAAAAGGTTTCCTCCGATAGACCGTCCTTATCCATAGCAGACATTATTGTTGAAGAGTCCAATCGCCTAAACAACATTATTACTGATTTTTTAAACTATGCCAAACCCAAACAACCCGATTTTTCCCTCTGCAGAATTGAAGATATCATCCAAAAGAATATCAATTTTCTTTCCGCCCAAATGGACAAAAACGGCTATCGTATCGTTACAGATATCAGAAGATCGGTCCCGGACATACCCGCAGATGATGCGATGCTGTACCAGGCATTTTTAAACATTCTGATCAATGCCATGCAATCCATGCCGGGGGGAGGCGTTATTTCCATCGGCATCGACTACGACGAAGAGCATATAAGGCTGTTTTTTGATGACGGCGGTAAGGGTTTTCCTGAGGATCTTCTTGAAAAAATCTGGGACCCCTTCTTCACGACCAAGGAAAAGGGAACCGGTCTTGGGTTGGGCATCGTAAAGAAAATAATTGAATCCCATGTAGGTAAGGTAACCATCCAAAACCGTCGTGAGAGCGGTACACGTGTAAAGGTCCAGTTGCCAAGATATCACGGACCGTAATGAGCCGATGGACGCTATCCCATAGTGCAGCAGATTACCAACGTTTGACGACCGACGGCATAAACAGTTAACGAGGTTGGGCCTAAAGAATGGAAACCATATTGATCGTTGATGATGAAAAAAACTATCCGCTGGTTTTAAGCGCCGTTCTAGAAGAGGAGGGATATGAATCCTTAACGGCAAACAGCGGGCAGGATGCGTTGGAAACATTGAAAGCGGCCGATGTCGACCTGGTGCTGACCGATATGAAAATGCCGGAGATGGACGGCATTGAGCTATTAGAAAATATCAAAACCGGCGATTCCGATCTGCCGGTCATCATGATGACCGCCCACGGCACTGTCGACAAGGCTGTCGAGGCGATGCAAAAAGGTGCCTATAGTTATATCCTGAAACCTTTTGATAATGACCGTTTGGTCCTTTATGTGGAAAAGGCCATATCCATGTATCGAGTGGTCAAAGAACACCGGCGGTTGCTCAACGACGTCCAATCCATGTATCGATTCGGCAATATTATCGGAAAAAGCAACGTCATGCAGAATGTTTTCAAAACGATCCGGAAAGTGTCCCCTTCAACCGTAACCGTTCTCATCGAAGGTGCCAGCGGTACGGGAAAGGAAATGGTTGCAAAGTCGATACACTACAACAGTCCCCGGCGGGAAAAGCCGTTTATTGCCGTGAACTGCAGCGCGCTTGCCGAAAACCTGCTGGAAAGCGAACTTTTCGGTCATGAAAAAGGCGCTTTTACTGGGGCCGTATCAAAAAAAAAGGGCCGCTTCGAACTAGCCGATGGCGGAACACTGTTTCTTGATGAAATCGGAGAGCTGTCTCAGGGCCTCCAGGTTAAGCTGCTTCGTGTCCTCCAGGAAACGGTTTTCGAACGGGTCGGTGGAACAAAACCGGTTACCGTTGATATTCGGGTTATTGCGGCGACCAATAAAGACTTGGCGAAGGAGGTGGCTGGGGGCCGATTCCGGGAGGATCTGTATTACCGTTTAAATGTCGTAAATATCCGCCTCCCCTCTTTAAGTGAACGCCAGGAGGATATTCGTCCGCTTTTGGAACACTTTATCAAGAAATATTCCACAGAACGCCAAGCGGAACCGCCAGTGGTCGGACTGACGAGCGATGCGGAACGCCTGTTCTATAATTATGGCTGGCCCGGAAATATCCGGGAACTTGAAAATGTCATTGAAAGGGCCATGGTTTTGTGCTCAGGAAGCAAAATCGGCGTATCCGACCTGCCGAGAGGATTCAGGGACGATGTGAGCAACACCCTGCATATCGACGGGATATCCGCTGATGCCCAGTTGTATGACACCCTGGCAATGGTGGAAAGGAAAATGATTTTAAGGGCGCTAAAGATCGCCAACAACATTCAAGCCCATGCTGCAGAGATCCTTGGTATCGGGAAAAGCGGCCTAAACCAAAAAATCAAAAAGCTGAATATTGACATCGGTTCAAAACCTTGAACCAGAAAAATATTTATCATATCAAAAGATTATGGTGAATATCCTCAATCGTGGATTGTGCGGTTCAAAATTTTGAACCCCCCCTATAATTGATATATTATCAATATTTACGTTGAGTTACCAATCGTCTGCACGATACGGGGTTCAAATTTATAAACAATTCGGAAGGGTCACATCCCGATAGGTCGCGGGGAGATCGGAGAAATATCTAAAACGGGAAAACTATATTTTTTAACATATCAAATAGTTGCGTTTTATTTGGAAAATAATATAAAGAAAATATAGGTTTTGGCAAATATCTTGCAGATTCATTTGTCAACCTAATGATTTCTTCATCTGTTTTCCCCTAATGGCTAATCGGGCGGTCCGATTAGCCATTTTGCTTTTTATCAAGAACGACAATTCTATCCGGAAACCTTTTCGTTGACCATGTTGACATAGATCGATGCCGGAAAGTCAGAAAGAATCTCTTTAAAGGCGATCTGGCTTTTATGACGGTCCCCCATGGCATCATAGATCTTTCCCAGGTGAAAAAGGGCTTCATCCTTTAAAAAAGGTTCCGAATCGTCGGCGTTGGTTTGATAAAACGTTTCAGCGGCTTTTAACTCATTTTTCCCGTGGTATGCATGGCCGAGGCTGCTGATGATCAGTTTCTTTAAAAAGGTATTCTCATCAAAATCATCTAGCGACCCTGTATATAGCTCGACGGCTCTATCAAGGTCACCGGCATCATAACAAATATCTGCAAATACCAATCGGGCCATTTTCCCACCGTTATTCCCCGAATATGCCTTCAGTATACCTTCAAAATCATCTCCCGACTCATTGTACGCCTGTTGAATTCCAACATCGTTTTTCCTTGCTTCATATTTGATAAGTACTTGCTCAAGCATGGTAAATGCCCTATTTTCCCTTATCTCGGAATAATAACGCAAACCCGCTACCGCCAGGAGAATGATAAGCACCCCACCGGCAGCATATGTCAGCTGGGCCCTGTACGCCTGCATGGCCCGGATCATTTTTCCGGTTGTGGTGATAAATTCATCCGGTTCTTTTAGCAGCTGCTTGCGGGTGATCTTTTTTCTCTTTGTCATTTTCCCTCCATTTAATCATTTTCCATCGCCCTTGAGGACGCTCCCATTCAGGTCGGCGAAGCACCGTATAGCCCGGTCGTCTTCCAGAATAAGAGTTCTCTAGTTAATGATCTTCAAGCTCACCAGACAAGGGTTTTATAGATCCAGCCCCTGTCCCCGTCAGCATGTTCCACATGTATCCAGCTCCCTTTTCGCTTTATAATTTTAAAAGGGATTCCCTTTTCAACGGTAAAAATAATCTGATGTTTACTGCCCGGGCCGGAACGGACGTTGCATTTGTTTTTCTTGGTGATGACCGACGGTATTTTTTTAACCAGTGATTGATGAATCCAGCCTTCATCATCCTCAAAATCTCTGAAATGATACCACTTTCCCGATTTTCCAATAATCGACAAAGGGTAGTATTTTTCAACTTGCCACAGAACATCATATTGAGTTCCGGGCCCTGATCGGATATTTGCGATCCCTGCTGATATGGCCAGGCGCTTTGCATGGGCAATACCGCCTCCAAGGAAAATTATCAGAAATAAAAAAACAGATATTAATGAAACAAAACGATTCATCTCAAACCTTCTTTTCCGATTTTCTTCATTTTTATTACATTATCCAAAGGCGGTTATAAATTCCGAAAGCACCTTGGTATGATGGATCCCGGTATGGCCGCAAAAACGATTGAAAACCTTCAACTCCAGCCATAGACCCATTGTATCCCCATCTTCCGGAAACAACAACCCTACCCGAATCCCAAAAACCTTCCACCCTGAAAAACAACAAATGATGCGACCCAAGCCAATCCGGTGCTGTAAAAAATACTGAAAAACATCCACCTGATCGACCCGGTTTCCCTGCGGATGGTGGATATCGTTGCCAGGCAGGGCAGATAGAGCAATACGAACACCATCATCGAAAGCGCCGACAGCGGTGTCATGCCGGATGACGACAGTGCTTGGCTCAACGCTCCGGATTCGCCGTCTCCTGCAGCGTAAAGAACACCCATGGTGCTGACGACAATCTCTTTCGCCACGAATCCGCTGAGCAGCGCGACCCCTCCGCGCCAGTCGATACCAATAGGGGCGAACAGAGGGGCTATGGACTTACCCATACGGCCGATAAAGGAATACTCAGCGGCTTTCGCCTGACGTTCTCTCATCAATTCAACGACGAGGGTCTCCCGCTTTTCCTCAAGGTTTTTCCTGCTGTCAACGTCTGCTGAAACGACTTTTTTCGCATAGATCGCATTGATTGTCTCGATTCGGGTATCGTAAACCCCGTATAATCGATGGTCCCGCGGGTAGTTGGACAGGGTCCAGATGACAATAGACCCGACGAGGATAACCCCACCCATCTTCTTTAGAAAAATCTTGCTGCGGTCCCACATGTGAATGACCAAACTTTTTAGCATGGGCACCCGGTACGGTGGAAGTTCCATGACAAAGGGCGCTTCAACGCCCCTGAACAGGGTTGATCGGAAAAGCCTGCCGGTTAAAACACTCAGGACGATTCCGGTAAGGTAGATCATAAAAATGACGGACCCCGCTTTTGCGGCAAAAAAGGTTCCGGTCAGAACAATATAAACCGGTAATTTGGCAGAGCAGGACATAAATGGTGTAATCAAAATCGTCAGAATACGGTCCTTTTCGCTTTCCAGCGTACGGGTTGCCATCACAGCCGGAACGTTGCAGCCAAAGCCCATCAGCATCGGAATAAAAGATTTTCCGTGAAGACCGATCATGTGCATGATTCTATCCATGAGAAAAGCGGCCCGGGCCATGTAGCCGGTATCCTCAAATAGCGAAATACAAAAAAACAGGATCAGGATATTCGGAAGGAATACGATCACACTACCGACACCGGCAACCACCCCGTTGATCAGAAGATCCTTAACCCATCCCTCCGGCATCAGTCCTCCGAGGGCCGATGAAATTGCGTTGATAAATCCGTCGATCCCTTCCATGGGATATGCTCCCAGTGTAAAAGTCAACTGGAACATACCCCAGATGAACAGCATAAATATCGGAAAACCGAAAAACCGATTGGTCAGCACCAGGTCAATATTCCTGGAGATATCCACACGCCGCCGGGTGGAGATGGTCATCGTTTCCTTGATGATACCGGCAATGAAACCATACCGTTCATCGGTCATGACAATCTCCGGATCATCATCGAAAAGAGCGGCGAGCCGATCACGGTAACGTTTCGTTTGATCCAGTATGGCATCTCCGACAGCCCCGGTCGTTTCCATTACGCGCTGCCTGATAATTTCATCGTTCTCAAGGAGCTTGATGGCCGTCCACCGAAGGTTGTAGGAGAATTGTCCTTTGGTTAGCCCCGCTAAAAATTCTTGAAGTTCATTCACCCTGTTTTCGATATCCGGGTTGTATTTAACCCTTCTCTTGGTATGGGGCGCTTCAGGGGTTTTTGACAATTCGATGGCTTTTTTAATGAGATTTTCCGTTCCCTCGTTCTTATTGCCGACGGTAAACACCACCGGAACCTTCAGCAATTCTTCTAGCTTATCACCATTGATTTTAATGCCCCGGCTGCCAGCCACGTCCGCCATATTCAACGCAAAAAGCACCTTGCAATCTAACTCCCGGAGCTGGGTAGCGAGATACAGGCTTCGTTCAAGATTGGATGCATCAATGATATCGATGACGACATCGGGAGACCCGTCAAGGATAAAATCCCGGGTGATAATCTCTTCTATGGAGAAAGGGGTGAGGCTGTAGGTACCGGGTAGGTCAATAACCGTCAGGTGATGGCCGAACTTATCAACCTGCCCCTCTTTTTTTTCGACGGTAACACCCGGCCAGTTGCCCACCTTCTGCCGGGTACCGGTGATATTGTTGAAAATCGTTGTTTTTCCGGCATTGGGATTGCCGGCAAGGGCTATCGTAATCGTATCTTTTGGGGTGTTACCGTTATAAGACATCATAAACCATTATCTGGGCCGCCTCTTCAACCCTCAAAGATACGTGATAGCCCTTCACTACAAGTTCAACCGGATCCTTTAGCGGCGCGTATTTTTCAATGTAAACATCAGATCCCTTCACAAGCCCCATTTCAAGTAACCTTCTGCGCAATGCGCCACTGCCGCCCACCCGGAGAATCGTTGCACTTTGTCCTTGATTCATCTCGTTCATGGGTATGGAAAGGATCCTTTCCGGCGCGACCTGTTGCTGCCGGACCGGTTCATTGCCGGTGATCCGTTTCACCATAATTTTCGCAGCAAGGCCCTTTCCAAGAACATAGCGTTTGTTTTCCAGGGCTATGACAACCTGTCCCTGGTTGAGATTGGATATTATCTCCATCTCATCTTTTACTCTCAATCCCATGCTCATCAAACGCATTCGGGAACCAGCGCCGCCGGTAAATTCCTTTATGATCAGCCGATCTCCAGGTTTTGCGATGACAAGGGGCATGTGATCGATGCGCTCCTTGAGACAGCTGTTGCAGATACCATATATTTCCATTTTGTGCTGGAGAATATGAAACCCGCTGGCGGATGCAATCTGCACCTGAAGATTTTCAAGTTGCTGGTTTTGGAATTCAAGAATATTTCCGCACTTGGTACAGACCATATGGTCGTGGTGTTGTCCGAGATGCCGATGTTCGTATCGAATACGGCCATTATCGAAGCTGTTTTCCCTCGCAAAACCGAACTGACACATCCGTTTCAGGGTATCCTTAATTAACGCGATGTCATATCGGAGTTTATTCTGGGCGAGAAGTTCAACCAATTCGTCTATGGTAATATGACGTTCCGTCTGAAGAAAGACTTCCAAAATCTTGAATCGATCTTCAAACCGGTCGATGTTTTCCTGCTTGAAAAGCGATTTGAATTGCTCTTTTTCCTGGGTATGGATCCGTTTCATTGGCTACCTGTCTGATAGAAACCGAGAGAAATCGATAAACAAAAGAGCTCTGGTCGTTGCGGAAAGATAGTGCTGACCCGGTTCTGGGTATCGGATGGGCGTTTCACCGTTCGTTTCGGTGGACCGATTATCCGTTGGGGCCCGGTATTTCGTATGTCGTACAGGAGCCGCTTGAACATGTTCTGGTCTGGGCTTTGGCTCCCTTGCTCCCGCCGGAGGCCGTTCCGATGTTATAGCTGGCGCAACTGAGAATTCGCTCCAAATTCTCCGAATGGCATTCGGGGCATCTCATCTCAACCCCTTCTTCTTGATTCATCATCAGAAGTTCGAAGCATTCGTTGCATTTCAGGCATTTGAATTCATATATCGGCATAATCGATTCCTTATGGATGTGAAAATCTAAAAAGGGAATATTTAATATTGTCCTTGGATAAAGTCAAGGGAGCAGTTTTTATAGGATGCCGGCTATAGCGTCAGTGACGCTTAAACCGGGGCGGCATTCATAGATCAATGCCACAAAGACAGATAACCAACGCCCAGATTGTCGTTTCGAAGAGAATAAACCCACAGATGGGAACCAGAAAGGGGATATCGTCAATCCTGCAACAATCTTTTCACTTTCTCCACGACTTCAGCGTTTGCATAGGGCTTGGTAATGTAATCATCGGCGCCCAAAACCATCCCTTTGGCGATGTCCTCCTCTTTCCCCTTGGCGGACAGGAAAATGATTTTGATACCTCTCCATTTGGGATCCAGTCGAACAATTTCGCAGACCTCATACCCGTCAATACCCGGCAGCATCACATCGAGCAGGATAAGGTTCGGGTTGAATTTCATTATGGTTTCTAGCGCTTCCTCCCCGCTCGTGGCAGTTATGACCTCAAATCCACACTGGTTCATTAAAAACTGCAGGGATACGACGATGCTGGGTTCATCATCTACAATCAACACTTTTTTGGGCATAAATGCCGCCTTTGCAGATCTATCGCGAATGTTTGAATATACCAACAGTTCAAAGATAAACCATATTGAGGCCCCTGCAAACAATTTTTTGGACACCCTTCAAAAAACAATTGTCTGTCGGGCACATCGGTGGCCATCATATCGCCGCCATGAAACATTTGTGACGCCTATCCAAATTTCATTTGTGTAGATACTGTTTGTTATTCTTACACAAAAATGTTAGGAATTTTCCACAAGACGGCAAATGACGGCCTCCTTGAAAGGAGCGGATCTTTCAACAGGTGGTGGACCTGTCCGGGAGAGGTAAGCGTATGAAAAAATGTCCTAAATGCGGAAACGGGTGTCGTCCTGCTGAAGCCGAGTGCTTACAATGCGGGTGTGATTTAATCTATTATGTCAAAAAACTGACCAAAGAAAAAAAGGCCGCCGCGGATGAACGGGTCCAGAGGGTTCGTTTTACGGCAAGACTGATCCGTTTGGTTGAAGAGATGTCGATGGATCAATTGTCGGAACTGATCGAACAGGCGGAGAAAATCTGCGGCGTCAACAAAAGGGTGCACGAGAGAATTCCTTGCCAGCTGACTGCAGACTGCGTCATTGATAATTTTGCCCGCCAGAAATTTATCCGCGATATCAGCCTAGGCGGGGTTTTTTTAGAATCACCCGAAAAGTTGCCGCAAGGGCTTTCCATTCCCATGACGCTTTCCATGGCGCATCACTACAAACCATTCAAAATCATGGGAGAAATTGCCAGGAATACCCCGAGAGGTATCGGCGTCCGATTCAAAACGACGAGCCAAGTCCAGGAAGAGATGATCAAGGGAATCGTCGCGCAGGTAGAAAAATATGCCCGCTCCTCTGATCAAATTTGATCCTGGACATCGATATGCCATCAAACTTTCTTCATCCCTCTTTTTCCACTGGCCAGGGACCCTATGTTTTCAACCGGAGAGATCATCGATATCGCGATCCAACTTGAACAAAACGGTGCATCCTTATATCTGAATGCAGCGAATCATCAAGTGGATTCGGTCCTCAAGTCCAAGCTGAAATGGCTGGCCGAGGAGGAGCTTGCCCATGTGAAACATTTCACGGCGATGAGACAGACCCTAAAAATTGAGGTTGTGGATCCCTCTCTGGCAGAGATGGGACGGCGACTCTTCGAGCAATCGATGGGAAAACAGAGCTTCTCTCTGACCGGGGAAAGCTTGGACAAAATCGGGTCGATTGAGGATCTGATCGAAATGGCTGTTGAATTTGAAGAGGATACGATCATCTTTTACCAGATGCTGCAGAGCTTCATCGATGACATAGCGGCTACTAAGCAACTGGATGATATTATAGAGGAAGAACGTCGCCATATCAGCCAGCTGCAGACGATCCTGGCAAACGCAACTATTTAAAAAATATACTCGGCTCCACCGGCTATAGACTCTGCCGTCCCTCCAACGAGTTTGTTTTGCCGACATTCGATGATTTACCGATCATGGCCACATGCCAACTTTCAGGACCCGGACAACCAAACCGTTGGCATCCGATTCCGGGGACAGATCAGTGCGCGAGTTGTTGATCGACATATGCCGCCATTATTTGTGCAGATTTTACTGGTGGGCGTACCGGCATGAAATTATTGATGATGGCCAGTGCCATATAATGCCCCAGAGCTTGGGTGCTCGCCTTTTTAAGATTGATCCCCACGGCATGTTGCACGTAATCATAGTTCGCATGATATGACGCAAGCTTTGAACCGCGCTTTCCCCGGAACGCTTTCCCAAGATATTTCCGGTTGGGATAAACCTGTATCACCAGCTTATCCATCTTTTTTCTCATATCCAGAATTTTCTGGGTGCTGGCATAAATCAAATCCACCTTCTTTTTGATCCTGGCATTCAGGTTCCTTGAAAAAAGTTCTGCGGATTTGGGGAAAAGCGTTGCTATAGATGGTGGAATCTTAAGCCGGCGATCCAGCGCTATCAGGTCCTCCCTGCTACGATAACGGATGATGGTGTACCTGGATCGAATCTCCTCCCTCAGGTAAATACCGGAAGCGACATCCGCCGCCGCTTTGTCCAAAACAGGCTTCTTGTCGACGGCTGCAATTTCATAGTCCCTCCTGACCGGCCAGGCAAAAGCGTTTTTCTTTTTATTCAGCAGCGTTCCTTTTCCATAATACAGATTCACCGCCCAAACGAACCCCGGACTTTGGGCCACCCTGGTTCTTGTCCAGTAATCCAGGTAGGTCACTACATTCCTGAACGATTGCGGGTCCAAAAGCGCGGGATTTTCCTTTTCTTTGCTGATAATGGTTCTCCAATCATCTTTGGATGGGATATGCCAGTCACTGTACCCGGCGTGTTTCAAGGTGTTGCAATAGGTCTCAGCCGATTGCCAGTCCATGGCGCCAAATGTGGCCCGTCCCGTTTTCATCCACATCAGACCCGTTCTGCGGTCTGTGACGGTATCGTTACCGTTGTCAATAAATCTTGGCTTGTTAGATTCTGCCGGTTCGGATAATGGTTTTTGGCCGGGGCTTGTTTCCGATGCCGCAACCGTCGCAATATATACAAAACCCGAATTTATAAAAGGGGGAGCGCTTAGAACCAGTTCTGCAAAAAACAGGAAAAACAATCCCGACGCAACAACCCTTAACGTTTTATTCATGCGAACACCTTTGCATACCTGGAACTTTTCCATATTTGCTTCAATCATCGCTTTTATGCCCTCGAATTATCGATTGTATAACTCACGGCAAATCCCGATGCAGGATGCAATCCGGATCAGAATGTAAAATATGTTTGGATCTTGTTCTGAATGTTTTTTATCTCCTCGGCAATCTCTTCCGGGACCTCGCTCCCGTATGATTGGAGCACCAGCGCTTCAAGACTGTCGTCGATATCAACGATTTTTTTTCTCAATTCGAGGACCATGTTGTTGAGGTTTTCCGCCATGTCGGTAACCTGGTCTGCTTTTCGCAAAAAAATCTTTTTGGTCAAATTGCCTGTTGAGATCTCCAGAATATCCTTTTCCAGCCTGAAAAGAGGGCCGGCAATTTTGTGGGAGATGAACAATGTCACCCCTATGGCCGCGATGGATATCAGTACCATGGTAATAAGGTTGGTGTAGATAATTCCGGGCAAAATCACCTCGGCCGTGTTCCTTACCACCAAACGTGACCCCTCAAAGGTCGAGGTGAGCGTACCCTTTGAAAAAACGAACAGCAGCCCTGTTGAGATCGCCCCGCCCACGGCGATCAGAAGGCAGAACTTTAGAATGAAGTTGAACTGAAAACGCTTTTTGATAAAATGTTGTTTTCTACGAGGCATTGCTTTGGCTGGAGCCATGTGAATCTCCTTTACAGACTTTTTAAGAGGAGTTCCTCATTGATTTCCACACTTGCCGTTTTTCTGAGTCCGTTGATCCAGGTCCCGATCATTTCGGTCTTTTTTCTTTCAGAGAGTTCCTCCCTCAGAATCGACTCCATGTCTTGTAACGGGGGCAGCACACTTTCTTTGATCAGATTCTGGTAGTGTTCCTTTATCTCCTCTTGTGAAACGACGACATTCTGACTGATCTCCTGCGTCTTAATTTCCATGAGGCTCCTGATCAATGCGGATTCCCAGTAACGCGCGATGGAAACGAGGAATCTCTCCTTCTGGTCGAGGTCGAGCTTTTTCGCTTCCTGAATCAACAGTTCCTTGCTGATGATACGCTCAAGAAATTCTTTCCCAACTGCTTGATCCAATTTAAAATCTTCGGAAACCTGTACCTCGAATGCCAGCTGCCGTTTAAAATCATCCACAGTGAGCCGATAGTCATTTATTTTGGCGATAGTGACAGCCTCCCCTGGCCCCCCGGAGGAACAGCCCAAAAGAAGTAAAATAGACATAAACACTGGAAGAAAAGACCATTTTTTCATAACAGGTTCTCCTGTAATGAGGATGTTGACTTAATAACGATTTAAAAATCAGCAGATTATGATATAGAAATACGCGTTAAAATCAAAGCATAATAAAAAAAACACCATGGACTTGTCAATACATAACACCATTGCCGAATGATGTTTATCATCTTGAAAAAACAATGTCTTTGTTGTTTGCCATTGACGCACAGCACTGTTCCTGTGTAAATATCGGCAGGAATCCTCAAGCGCGTCTATATTATTTTCCGGAAGCAATAGAGAGGTTACCGATGAAAATAGTCCTAATCGCCGAAGATGACCGGATATTGTCCGCCCGATTAACGACTTACATGGGTAAGTACGAAGATCAGCTTGACGTGATTGCCGTCGATAACGGCAAGAAGGCCCTAGAGGTCCTGAAACGACGCCAGATCTCCCTGCTCATAACAGACATTCAGATGCCCGAGATGGATGGCCTGGAGCTGCTGGCATACATCAACCTGCACCATCCCGTCATACCGTGTTTTGTCATGACCGCGTATGGGACTCCTGAGCTGAAAAAAAAACTCCCCCGGGATATCATCCGGTTTTTTCCCAAACCGGTGGATGTTCAGCAGCTTTCCAATGCCACCCTCAAGGTGCTTGAACGGGATATTCCCCGTGGCGCCATGCGCGGTATCTCGGTGGTGAATTTTCTGCAGATGATCCGCCTGGAACAAAAGACCTGTCTTCTGGAGGTCCGCCGTCCAGACCAACCCAAAGGATTGATGTTCTTTGACAACGGCGTGCTGTTTGACGCGACCTATGAACAGATGAAGGGGGAGGAAGCCGCCCTGTCCATCATCACCCGTGAGACAGCCGAGATTCGTTTTAAATACTTTCCCGATCGAAAAATACCCAAACGCATCCGGAAAGATCTGAACCAGTTGATTGAACAAACCCTCTCAACCACCGAAGAGATCAGCGATGAAGAGTGGGATGACATCATATCGGATGTTCTGGATTAGCGGCCTATCTTCTCATAAGCAGCCTGGATCTCCTTGAATCTTTCTTCAGCCAGTTCCTTGAATTCGTCCGCCAGGTGATGAACCTTATCCGGATGATATTGTCCGGCGAGTTTCTTGTAGGCGGCCTTTATCTCGTCAGGGGATGCGGTGCGGGGCAGGTCCAGAACTTCATAGGGATCTTTCTCTTTTGCGGAGTCCGAAATTTTGCCATCTTCGGAAAACCGGTTGCGGGATGCGCCGGTGTGACCGAAGGGGGTCCCTGCGCTTCCGGCATAGAAAAACCGCCACAGCAAAAAAAGAATGATCAGATCATCGATGAATCCGAGGATTCCGGTGGCAATTTCCGGTAGCAGGTCAAAAGGACTGATGGCGTATAAAACCGCCAGAATGGTCAGAATGAATCTCATCATAAACCGCCGAAGCCTTTCCCTCCACGAACAGAAGCCAGTACGCCATCCCCTGTGTCCGGACCGGAATCATTATGGGTAAACATAATCATATCCGACATCGATATCAACCAAAGTTTGACACGGTTTCAATTAGCGGGTAGAGTCTCTTTTTTAT
>CAZWAE010000021.1:17297-29285 GCA_964631805.1 uncultured Desulfobacteraceae bacterium
GATATCAACCAAAGTTTGACACGGTTTCAATTAGCGGGTAGAGTCTCTTTTTTATAGCACTTCAGCGACGAAACACGCATAGAAAGGCGCCAATGTTCGATCCCTGGGAAAAGGAGTCGGCACCCGGTTGGATCGTATAAAGTAGAGAGGTATTCAAATGGTGAGAAAAGTTCTGATCGTGGACGATGATCGGATTTTACGGAACCTGATTGGAAAAAAATGTGCAAAATATAAAAACCGGTTTATCCCTATTCTGGCTGGAGATGGACTTGAAGCACTTGATATTTTAAAGGAAAATTCCATATCCCTCATCATCACGGATCTGCAGATGCCCAATATGGATGGTTTCGAGCTCATCGCCCGCCTGACCGAAACCTATCCGGATATTCCGGTCATCATTCTGACCGGCTACAACGCCCCGAGCTGGAAAAAGACGATTCTGCAAAAAGAAGCCTCCGGCTACATTGAAAAACCATTCGTGGTGGAAGAGTTGGTTGAAACGATCAAAGACAACATCGAAAGGGAAGCGGAGGGCGGGTTGCTGCACACCGTATCCCTTGAAATGTTCGTTCAGCTCATCGATATGGACAGCAGGACCTGCACGATTCGAGTGGTGGAGAAATCTACAAACAGGGAGGGGGGACTGTTCTTTAAAGATGGCGTCCTGATGGATGCCAGAATCGGGGATGTCCGCGGAAAGCAGGCCGCCTGTGAAATTCTGATGTGGAATGACGTGATCGTCCTGCTTCAGGACAGTTGCCCCATCTCAGAGCGTATGATCACAGCCGATTTGAGGGCCATACTGATCGATGCCATGAATTTAAGGGATGCCGGTGAAAACGCCTAAATGGGCCCACCCTGGGATAGACACCTAACATCGAAAAACAGGACAATGAATGACATGAAATCCTATCAATTTTACCATGTCGAAAAAAAACCGCCCGTAGCCTGGGTATACCTGAATCGCCCGGATAAAAAAAACGCCATGAATCCGCCGGCCTGGAAAGAGGCGATGCCTATTTTTGAGGACCTGGACGGAGACAACGATATCCGTTCGATAATTCTCGCCGGAAAAGGTAGCTGCTTTAGTGTCGGTATTGACCTGATGGGAATGGCTGCGGAACTTCCGGAATTAATGGAAAAGGACCAGGGGGGCGGTGTGAAATCGCGTTTTATACGAAAACTGGCGGCTCTTCAGGATACCATGAGCTGCATCGAATGGTGTCGGAAACCGGTCATTTCCGCCATCCATGGATGGTGCATCGGAGCGGGTCTGGATATGGCCACCGCCTGTGATATCCGTATCTGCAGTGAAGATGCCGTTTTCTGCCTGAAGGAGGCCGCCGTCGGCTTTGTCGCCGATGTCGGCGTCCTTCAACGGCTGCCCCACATCGTGGGTCAGGGCATGACCCGCGAACTGGCCTATACGGCGAACAACATCTCCTCCGCACGGGCGGAAAAGATCGGACTTGTCAGTAGCGTTTTCAACTCCCCCGAAGAGGTGATGGAGGGCGCCTTCCAAATGGCGGAAGAGATTGCATCAAACTCCCCTCTGGCGGTTCAGGCAACCAAAGAGGTCCTCAACTACGGCGTGGGCAAAAGCGTGGATGACGGGTTGAAATATGTGGCATCGGTCAGTACCAACATCATACCCTCCAAAGACTTCATGGAGGCGATAACCGCCTTCATGGAGAAACGCAAACCACGGTTTACGGGAGAATGACATATTATTCCGGCGGCAACTCGCATGTATCCGAACCGGCCTTTTTGGCTTCGACGAAATGGGCAGCCGCTAGTGCTGCTGTGGCGCCATCCGCTGCAGCGGTGACGATCTGGCGTGCATACTTCTCCTTGAGATCACCGGCTGCAAAAATACCGGGGATGGCGGTTTCGCATTTTTCGTCAGTGACCACATAGCCGTCGGCATTCATCTTGATCCCTGCAGGAACAAGATGGTTGTTGGGATCAAAGCCGATAAAGATAAAAACTCCGTCTACATTCAGCGGCCTTTTTTCACCGGTCTGGGTATCTTCAAGATCCACGGAAGAAACCCCGCCGATATTGTCTCTGATGGCAGTCAACACCGTATTCCACAGCACCTCGATTCTGCATTCATCTTTGATCCGTTGCTGCAGGAGCATGCTGGCGCGGAGCGCATCCCGCCGATGGGCCAGATAAACGTGCTTTGCCAGTTTCGCCAGATAGAGGGCCTCTTCTGCCGCCGTGTCTCCCCCGCCCACCACCACCACCGTCTTGTCCTTGAAAAAAAATCCGTCGCAAGTGGCGCAATAGGAAACACCCTTTCCGTAATTGGTGTCCTCTCCCGGAATATCCAGTTTTCTCGGACTGCCGCCCAGAGCCAATACTACGGCATAGGTATAAAGCGCTTCTCCCCCCGTCATTTTGACAGTGTGAAACTCGAGTCCCGGCTCGATGGCGTCGACCTCTGCGGACAACATCTCAAGGCCGTAGGATTGGGCATGCTGGGCAAAGTTCATGGAGAGGTCCGCCCCTCCGATCCTCTCGATCCCGGGCCAGTTTTCCACCTCATCCGATGCCACGATCTGCCCGCCGTGAACCCCCTTTTCGATTAAAACCGTTTTCAGGGCCGCCCTCATGGCATAAATACCGGCGGTCAAGCCCCCCGGACCGCCGCCGATGATAATCAGATCATATATTTCAGTTTCTGACATGCCGTATCTCCTTTTTCAGAGTGGGTTAGCGATCCTGTTTTTTCGCCAATGCCCGTTGCAGTTGTTCCCCCAAAGACCCCATGGACTGGCCGCCCCCTTTGGCGTATTTTTTCCAATCCCCCTCCTCTTTCGCATCTCCGGCCTTTAGTGTGATCTTTCTCTCGCCCGCCTGAATCTTCTCCACGATAACGGGAAGCGTCTCCCCAACCTTTAATCTTTCAATCGTCGACGGCTTTTCCGCCCGGCTGATTCTGGATTTGTGCAGAAGACCGGTGATTCCGGGTTCCAGTGATATAAAAATTCCAAAGGATTCATGTTTTTCGACAATCCCTTCAACCCGCTGACCCGGCGTATATTTTTCAGCAACATCCAGCCAAGGGTCTCCTTCGGCATCCCGCATGCTCAGAGAGATCCGCCTGCCCGCCGGATCCAGATCCTTGATCACAACGGGAATGGATTCACCCGGCGCGACCACATCTTCGGGATTCAACACACGTTTGACATAGCTCATTTCACTGATGTGCACCAACCCTTCAATACCGGTGGCGATCTCCACAAAGGCGCCAAAATCCATGCACCGCGTTACTTTACCCTTTATTTTGTCCCCAATGTTGAATGTTTGTGCAACGGAATTCCACGGATCCTCCTGAACCTGTTTGATGGAAAGGGACAATTTGACACGCCCCTTATCCTGTTTTTCAAGACCGATGAGCCTGGCCGATACAACATCGCCAACAGCCACAACCTCTCCAGCGGTTTCCACCCGGGACCAGCCCAGTTCTGAAATATGAACCATCCCCTCCAGCCCCGGAGCAACCTCCACAAACGCACCAAAAGGCATCAAACGGGAAACCGTACCGGTTAAAACATCTCCGTTCCGAACACCTTCGAGAAATTCCTTCTGGACCTTCTCCTGCTCCTGGGAGAGCAGTTTCCTTCGGGAAACAACAATATTTTTCCCGTTTTCCGCCAACTGCATTATGAGAAAAGCATGGGTTTGTCCCACATAATCTTCAGGCGTTTCGACATATTTCAGATCCATCTGACTGATGGGGCAAAAGGCCTTGCGCTGGAGCATCTCAACACGGAAACCGCCTTTGCAGGTCTCTGCAACCCTGCCCTCCACCGGTATCTCCCCGTCGTAAGCCTCCTGCAGCATATGGAGGCCGCCAATGCCGGAAACCGCTTTTGAAAGATGAAGCTCACCCTCTTTCACGGCCACCACATAAAGGGTCAGACTGTCTCCCTCTTGATAGGGCATCTCTCCCTTGTCATCCAAAAGTTCACCCTTGTCCACCGTACCGTCTATTTTGCTGCCGGTATCCACAAAAACGGTTTCCCTGCCGATGGAGATGATGTTTACTGTCACCTTGTCTCCGACGCGGAGATCTTCATCCAAACCGGAGCTGTAAGACTCCAGCAGTTCGGCAAAGTTTTCCTCGTCGTCGTTTTCGCTGTCGTCGATGGGCTCATCGGCGAAGGAGTCTGACATATCCGTTCCTCCTGATCAAGAAAGGTGTAAAAATGTGTTTCACTCGACAAATTCTTTCCCTGTATAGTATATGATCTGTTGGAAACGAAATATAGGCAATCGGGTGCGGTTGTCAATTAGAAACAAACCCGCATTAAGGTGGCGCAGTGAAACGCCAACGTGTAAGCATCGGAAGAGCGGAAAAAACTATCGGTTGGGTCATTCTCACCCTTCTTTTGGCCATCACGATTGTTTTTCTTCACATCCAGCGTCGGATGAACCCCGCCATATATCCGGTCTCTCCAGGGCTTTTCGATGCGACGGATGTGAAACCGGGAGCAGCATCCGCGGCGTCTGCGATTCCTGTTCCAGAAGGGATGACCCCCTTTGGCGAAATCGAATCCTTCACGCCTGACACGCTTTCTAACAAGATAAACGGAAAAGCGGAGCTATACCTGTCTTCCGGTTTTGTTCAACTGACCAGTCGCCGTTTAAGGCCAAAAGGAGATGCTGACACCTGGACGGAAATCTATCTTTACGATATGGGAACGCCCCGGAATGCGTGGTCCGTATTCAGCACCCAGCGCAGGGAGGGGGCTGAGCCGGTGTCCTTAAAGGGTGTCACAGAGGCTTACGGGACGGAAAATGCGCTGTTCATGGCTGTCGGAAAACACTACCTGGAAATCGTTGCCTCCCGGGTTTCAGAAAATACCAGACCCATATTGAGCAAAATCGCCAAGGCACTGATTCCCCAGAAGGTGAACACACTGGCCGGGGTTTCTGACCGGGCCCTGTTTCCCGGTACCGGACTCGTTCCCGACAGCATCGAACTCGTCAGCAGGAATGTCTTCGGATTCGATCGTCTGGACAACGTGTTTATCGCCAGATACCGGTTTGGAAATGAGGAGGTCACCGCGTTTTTAAGCCGCAGAAAATCACCCGAAGCGGCCCATTTACTGGCGAAGGCCTATCGAGAATTTTTACATGATTTCGGTGGCAAAGCGATTTCATCCACCAAGCGGTTTCCCGATGATCCGCCGGTGGAGATCATGGGTACTCTTGAACTGTTTTTTGCCCACGGCCCTTTTTTCGCGGGGGTGCATGAAGCCGAAAACCTGGATGTGGCCGAAAAAGCGGCTGCCAGCCTGAAGGCTCAGCTTGAAAAGGGGACCGATGGCTTCCAATGAAAAAATAGAGATCCTCAGCCGGCGACGATTTCTGGTCCGGTCGGCCAAGGCCGGTGTGTGTGCGGGGTTTACCTGTGCTGCAGGATTGTTTTTTCATACCGACACGGCAACACCATTTCGGTCCACACCCCAGAAAGTCCGTCTTCTGCCCGATTTTTCGCTCACCGAAAGATCTCCCCGCATGGCCGTTGCCAGAGGTCCGAACCGGGGGCGGACCTTTCGAAAAGCCATTGGCGCCATGGGAGGCATGTCCACGATCATAGAAAAAGGGGATCGGGTACTGCTCAAGGTCAATGCGGCCTTTGCCTCTCCGCCCCTGCTGTCGGCGACAACACACCCGGATCTGTTGGAATCGGTGATTCACCTGTGCCTTGAGGCGGGTGCGTCATCGGTAACGATTACGGACAATCCGATCAACGATCCGGCGGCGTGCTTTGCCCTGACCGGCATTGGCAAAATCGCCCGCCAGGCAGGTGCTCGGGTCATGGCGCCACGGGAACATTGGTTCAAAAAGGTCTCGGTCAAAGACGGAAGGCTGATCCGGGCCTGGCCGGTACTGTATGAACCCCTTCGCGATATCGACAAATTGATCGGAATCGCCCCGGTCAAGGACCACCATCGCAGTGGGGCCTCCATGACCATGAAAAACTGGTATGGGCTCCTCGGCGGCCGCCGGAATGTGTTTCACCAGGACATTCACAATATTATAAAGGAATTGGCGGTGATGGTCAGGCCCTCCCTGGTGATTCTGGACGGTACCGTCACCATGATGCGTAACGGACCGACAGGAGGATCATTATCAGATCTCAGGCAAACCGATACCCTCATCGTCAGCACCGACCAGGTCGCCGCCGATGCGTTCGGAGCGACCCTGCTCGAAAAATCGGTCGACAGTCTGGCTTTTATCAAAAAAGCGGAAAGGGCGGGCGCGGGTACCGCCGCCTGGCGTTCTTTGAACCCGGTGTTTGTGTAATATGAAAATCGTCAATGTCAGACGCATCAGCCAGGTCTTTTTTCTCTTCTGGTTCCTCTGGTTCTGCATCAGCATGAACCTGGGTGATGAATGGGGGCAGCTCCGCGGCTGGCCGGTGGGCTGGTTTTTGGAGCTGGATCCCCTGACGGGACTGGGCACCCTGCTGACGACCCGCACCCTTTACAAAGGTTTGCTGTGGGGCGTTATGACCGTCGTGGGAACCCTTTTTCTGGGCCGGTTTTTCTGCGGTTGGGTCTGCCCATTCGGCACCCTGCACCAAGTATTGGGATATCTCGGCCACCGAAAAAAATCGGTGCCGGAACGGGCACGTCTGAATCGTTATCGGAAGGGGCAGACCGTCAAATACGGCATCCTCATCGTTCTGCTGTCCGCCGCTGCTGTCGATCTTGCCAGGTCCGTGCTGGTTCTTCCCAGAACCCTGCCACCTATTATTCTGATAATCCTCCTGTCCGGTCTGTTCGCCATCATCTGGCTTGCAGGCAAACAAATCACCCGGGGTCGAAAGGGCTCGATGGCTCTTTTCACCGCCCTCGCCACCCTCTGGCTGGCCGCCGGATGGATTCTTCAGCCGGGTGCCGCCACTTCGGCGTCACTGCAGATCGGGCTGCTGGATCCCATTGCCCTGTTGTACCGCTCGGTAAACCTTGTCATCGTTCCCCTAATGGATAACAGCATTGGAATCCTTTCACCAAATCCGAGATACTATACGGAATCCGGGCTCATCGGAGTGATTTTTTTTTCGGCTATCCTGCTCAACCTGGTCATTCCCCGGTTTTACTGTCGTTTTATCTGTCCCCTGGGGGCTCTTTTCGGTGTTTTAAGCCGCTATAGCTTGTGGCGCATCGGAAAAAAAGCGGCGGACTGCACCGATTGCCACCTCTGCGAAACGCATTGTGAGGGCGGTTGTGACCCGTCCCGTAAAATCAAAACCGCCGAATGCACGCTCTGCATGAATTGTCTCACCGAATGCCACCACGACCTTGTCCGATATCAGACCGAACCTTCTGCTACCGGTGAGATCCCCTTTCCCGACGTGTCCCGCCGGGTGTTTTTCCTGGCGCTGGCTTCCGGAATGATGACGATTCCCACGCTGCGCCTCGGAGGGAACCTCGGCAGGGCCTGGCATCCCGGATTGATACGGCCTCCCGGAGCCCTCGGGGAATCGGACTTTCTTCACCGCTGTATCAAGTGCGGCCAGTGTATGCGGATCTGTCCCACCAATGTGATCCAGCCCGCGGGAATGGATTTCGGGTTTGAGGGCCTCTGGACACCCGTATTGAATTTCAGAATCGGCAGCAGCGGCTGCCAGCTCAACTGCATCGCCTGCGGTCATGTCTGTCCTACATCGGCAATCCGGGCGATACCCCTTTCCGAAAAGCTGGGTTCCGGCGAATTTTCCCGTAAGGGACCGGTCCGAATCGGAACGGCTTTCGTGGATCGGGGACGTTGTCTACCCTTCGCCATGAACACGCCCTGTATCGTATGCCAGGAGAACTGCCCGGTCAGTCCCAAAGCAATTACGACAAGGGAAGTCCTCTCTCGCGTCGACATACCGGTATTGCAGGTAGCGGCAGCCGGCGCTTTCACTATTGGTTTCAACGGAAAACCGTTGATCCCGGGCCGGTATGAAACGGGGGATTATTATATCCGCATCAACGGCGGATCGGACAAGATGGTCCGTCCCGTTTTGACAAACACCCGCCAAAGCATTACAATTCCCGACAGTCAGCCCATGGATCCGCCTCCTGGCCCGGGGAACGTGGCGGAACTTATAATCCGACTTCAGAGACCCCATGTCGACCCGTCCAAATGTATCGGGTGCGGCATCTGTGAGCACGAATGCCCGGTCAGGGGCCGGCGGGCCATTCGGGTAACCGCCGACAATGAATCCCGGGACCGGGATCACGGCATCATTATATCCGCATAGCCTGAATCGGCAAGCAGGACCCTATCCGAAAAAGCGATGCAAAAAAAGGACTCCGACATGCTGAATAAACCTTCAAAATTATCTCGAAGGCAATTTTTAAAAACTGCCGGCGCGACCGGTGCGGGTATTGTCCTGTCCCACGGAGACGACGGTGTGAATGCGGCGGAAAGCAGCGATATGCCGCAACGTGTTCCCACCCGCCCTTTTGGAAAAACGGGACAGGACGTTTCAATACTTTCGCTTGGCGGTATGTTTGACATCTACAATAGCCAGCTGCTCCTGAAGCAGGCCGTCAAATGGGGCGTCACCTATTGGGACACGGCCGATTGCTATCAAAACGGCAGTGAAAAAGGCATTGGCCGCTACTTTGCCAAATATCCGGATCAGCGGAAAAAAATATTTCTGGTTTCCAAGTCCGATTCCCGGAACCCAAAGGGAATGTCCCGGCTTCTCGATCGATCCCTTGCCCGGATGAACACCGATTATCTCGACCTCTATTTCGTTCATGGGGTCAGCAGATTCGATGAGATGAACGATGAGATCAAACGCTGGGCGGAGAAAACCAAACGCAGTGGAAAAATTCGGTTTTTCGGTTTCAGCACCCATTATAACATGGAAAAGCTCCTGCTGGCCGCCGCGAAGCTTGATTGGATCGACGGAATTATGATGACCTATAATTTCAGGCTGATGCATACGGCCCGGATGCAAAAAGCCGTTGCCGCCTGTGCAAAGACGGGAATCGGCCTGACCGCCATGAAAACCCAGGGCGGCGGACAGGTCCGCACCACCACCGAAGCAGAGCTGGAACTGGCAGGACGTTTTATCAAAAGGGGGTTTACGGACGGTCAGGCCAAACTCAAGGCGGTCTGGGAACACCCCCATATCGCCAGCATCTGTTCACAGATGCCCAACCTCACCCTTTTGATGTCAAATGTGGCCGCTGCTGTGGACAAAACACGCATCTCTCAACGGGATAACGAACTGTTTCGCCAGTTCGCTTCCGAAACACAATCCGCGTATTGTGCCGGGTGTACCGATATCTGCGAAGGCGCCATCGACGCGGCCGTTCCCATCGGGGATGTGATGCGATGTCTGATGTATCACCGAAGCTACGGGGACCTTGAGTCGGCTTCGGCGTTATACCGTTCCTTGTCCTGGAATCCGGAAACAAAAATCGAGTCTGTTGATTATTCGGTGGCAGAAAAGCGGTGCCCCCGCCAACTGCCCATAGCGAGGCTCCTCAGGGAAGCCGCCGAAACCTTAATCTGAACCGGAGATTCTTAAATGATACCGGTGAAAACCAAACACCTACTCATTGCGGCCGCCGTCCTATCGATTCTTGCCATTGCATTCGGTGCGCTTTTCTGGGTGGGCAATGACACAGACCTTGACCCGTCCGCAATAGATACTGATCGAACCGCTGACAATACAGGACGTTTCACCTTTTTTAATATCGGTCCCGAAACGCGGTTGACCAAACAGGCAAGAAGCAATCTTGGGGCCAAGCTCGGTGCCGATGCCATCGAGAGAAAGGGAATCATCGACCTCAAGCCGACGCCTCCCTGCCTAATAGATCACTTCGCATCCTTGTTCAGCCTACACCGAAGGCTGAACAGCGATGTGGGCGCCCGGGTGGAGCACAACATCACCCGACTGACCTACCGATACCCTGGACAGAAGGGCCGGACGCCCTTTAAATTTGTCGAGCTTGTTTTTTCAAATGAGGGGGGCCGCCCCCTCTATTTCAAGCTTACACTGAAAAAGGAGGGGACGGAAATTCTGAAAACACTCGGAGAAAAATATGGAAACCCGAAGACGATTGCAGGCGCAAGAGGGGATGCAGCGGTTTTTTACTGGGAAAAAAACAGGGATCGGCTTATCGTGTCAAAGGTCAAGGATCGGTTGGGAAACGATCAATACCACGTCATGTTTTACTTTGTTTCCAACCTTGAGCGACTGATCAAAATTGAAGAAAAGGAACGGGAACTTAGAGAGAGAGAATTGCAGAAAGCGGGCAAAACCGCTTTTTAAACAGCGCCACAGAATTCCGGAATCATAACCCCAAAAACCGGATCGGCCTTCTCCACAAGCCCACACCGCCCGGGGGAACTCGGGCCGTAGAATCCCAGACACCGGTGCCTGACCTTGGCCCGCCTATGCGGTCAACCGGTAAAAAAGACCGGTACACACCGCCCAGATCAGAATCAGCCCCGTGATACCGACACATACATACGCCAGGGATTTGGTAACACTGCTGTCGGCCTTTTTTTCCTTGTAGCCCAGAATATAACCCAGGCAGATTCCTCCGGCCATGCCTCCGCCGTGTCCCCAGTTGTTGATACCCGGCACCAAGAGACCAAAGATAAAAAGACTCGCCGCCCACCCGGCCACCTGTTTGTAAATTACCTGTCCATATAAACCTCCCCGGCTCTTACCATAATACAAAAGCGCGCCCATGAGGCTGCAGACGGCTGCAGAAGCACCGATGGTAAATCGCACGCCGGCAAGGTAGGAAATCCAGAAACCGGCCACACCCCCCACGATATAGACGAGGATCATCCGGTGTCCCCCGTATTCCCGAATCACCACCGGAGACAATTGTTTGAGGGCGATCATGTTGAATGTGATATGAAGGATGCCGCCATGGAGGAAATTCGCCGATAGCAGCGTCCACCACCTCAAATACCGGTCGATGGGGATGGTCCCGGTCGCACCGAGCAGCAGCAGGCTCTCCAAATCCGGGGCGAAAAAGGTGAGCGGATTGAAAGACAACTTCATCGACCAGGGATTCAACAGAACAGAAAGGGCAAACATCCCGATGTTAACGTAGATGAGGGTGTTGACGAGCCGGCCGGCATCTTCGAACCCCCGGGTGACCGGATTGTTTTTCGACCAGGATCCGGGGTTCGGGGTGCTGCAGAACGGGCAATACAACTCATCCCGGCTGATCAGTTTTTTACAACTGGGGCACAGGATTGAATTCATCTGGTTGCGGGTCATCTGGCATCCTCGGGAATTGTTTCATTAAAAATGGGTGTGACGCAATAACATTTCCGTAACGTTTGTTTTTTCATCTATTTTCACTGTATTTGAGAATTTTTCACCTCCTTTGTATCAACGGCAATAAATATAGTCACATTTTTTCAAGTTGCGACAGGAAACCGCTCCATGCCCGATAAATACCTTCCTGCACGGCCTTGATTATGGCGGGAACATATTATAAGATTGAAATAACTCGTTTGTCTGCATGGTTCATTCATTATTTTGAGGATGGAGGAGATGCAAATGTCATCCGAAAAACGTCGATTCAGCCGGGTACCGTTCACCGTCAAGGTAGAAGTTACCGTCGGAAAAGAAACCTACAGCTCAGATATTATAGACAATCTGAGTGTCGGCGGGTGTCTTCTGCCCTTGCAGGCCGATCTTAAACCCCAGGAAACCTGTTTTATGAAGATTTTGCTCAGTGAAACCGACGACGGGCCGGTGATTAAGGTTGAGGGGAAAATCATCCGATGCTCTTCCGGTACGGCCGCCATCAAGTTTACGGGGATAGACCCGGACAGCCTGTTCCATCTTCAGAACATCATCCGCTACAACTATCCCGACTCCGATCAGGTGGAAAAGGAGATCAACGACCATCCCGGCCTGGTTTAAGCTGTTTCCCTTAACAGCTCCTGTGGCAGTGTTTTGGGTTGCGGGGCCCACTTTTCATCACC
>CAZWAE010000022.1:0-29140 GCA_964631805.1 uncultured Desulfobacteraceae bacterium
CGATATTGCGAAAATGAAGGAGTTGGAGGGTATTTCAGCGGGATCGGGATTTGACTATGACGTACTATTGGCCATGAATGTGTTAGAGACTATTTCAATCGATTTCGCCTGCACATCTGTTGTGGTCAGAACCTCAGACGGCAGCCTGCTGCGAAACCGTAATTTAGATTTAAATTGATCGATCTTAATCGTGGCGATGAGATCTGCTTTACAAAGTATCCAAAAGTAAATAACCTGCATTCCGTAATTTTCAAAGCCGACAATTTGGACTTCTGGGTAGCTGCCGGGACGCCCCCGGCCACCAGGGGAAGATGGGTCGGCTTTAACCTCAGGAAAGAGTTGTATGGAGGTGGAAATGATCCTGATCCGTTCATTGTACCCGCTGCAAGATAGATGTCAGGTTACATTTATTCACGCCCCTTCCTCTTGAGCACAAATTAATGCAAGAATCTCAGCATTTGAAAATCCCGGATCAACCGTTTTCAAACACACTGAAACCAATGAAATTTTAAACGGATACCCATGATAAATACGCGAACCATACTGGTGTTTTTAACGATCTGCATTTTGAATTCAATACCACCTTCTGCACACGGCAACGAAGTTAAATTTGAACGTGTAATGAACCTTGGGGTTCAGATTACGGGTATCGTGCAGGATAAAGAAGGTTTTTTCTGGATAGCCACCAGCAATGGATTGAAAAGATACGATGGTCTGGAAATCAAGACGTGGAGAAAAGATGAGGATTCATTATCGGATGATTTTATCCGGGCCATTTGTGATACGGACAAGGCAATATGGCTATTGACCAATACACAGGGATTGAACAGATTTGATAAGAATTCCGGGAAATTCAAGCATTACAAACATGATCCCCATAATGAGAACAGTCTAAAAGGCGCCGGGGGATTTGCTTTGCTGGTGGACACCGACGGTTTTGTATGGGTGGGTACGGAAAACGGTGTACTAAGCCGATTGGATCCCCGGACCGATTCCTTTACTCATTACCGGCATGACCCGAATACCCCGAACAGTCTGCCCAAAGGATTTCTCACAACCATCTACCAGGACTCATCCGGAACCTTCTGGATCGGATCGGAGGGCGGTGGCCTGACAAAATTTGACTTTAAAACCGAAACCTTTACTCATTACTTACACGATCCGGATAATCCATCCAGCATAAGCGGCAATAGAGTCAACGTGATCCTGGAGGACGATAATGGAATCCTCTGGATAGGTACCGGTACCAGCGGACTGAACCGGTTTGACAAAAAGACGAAAAAATTCACTCGCTACCAGCACCATCAAAATGATCCCGCCAGTATCAGCCACAATAGCGTGATGTCGATTTGTATCGATACCGCGGCATATCTTTGGGTAGGCACCATTCATGGCGGTTTGAACCGATTTAATAAACAAACCGGTACGTTTGAAAGGTTCTTGAATGATCCTGATGCGCCAGATGCAAACCTGACCAAAGTCATAGAGGAGATCTATATCGACCGGTCGGACATCCTATGGGTGTTGAGCAGACCGGGAGCCATATTAAAAAACGATAGAAAGGCCAAAGGGTTTGCCCTGTATCGCCACGATCCCAGACAATCCGGCAGTCTCAGCAGTAACACCATTCTCCCTATTTATGAAGACAGGCAGGGGGTCATTTGGATCGGTACCGGTAACGGCGGGTTAAATAAATTTATCCGGGAAAATGACACCTTCATCTCATTCAAGTACGACCCTCAGGATCCGGATGGTCTGCCTGCACCCGGTGTGTTCGCGATTGCTGAAGACGGAAACGGAGTTTTTTGGATCGCGGCCTCCGATGCTTCCCGGGGGACGTTGTCTGTTTTTGACCGAAAGACAAACCGGATTGTTAAAAGCTATCGCCATGACCCGAACAATCCGAACAGCATCAGTAATAATCGTTTTTTATTGGATATTTATCCCGATCGGTTTGATCCGAATATCCTCTGGCTGGCGGTCGCATTCGGAGGACTTGAGAAATTCGATACAAAAAAAGAGATATTTACCCATTATCCGGGGAATCCGGATGACCCGACAAAACTGGCAGGAGGCTACGTCAATATTTTCCAGGATGATGGGGGCATTCTCTGGTTAGGCGGAAATTATGGTCTGGATAGATTCGACCCTGTTTCTGGAAAGGTGATCCGGTATCGACACATTCTCAATGATTCTAATAGCTTGATTGTAGATAACGTATCGGTAATATATGAAGACAGGACCGGTCTGTTGTGGTTGGGAACAGCCGGTGGGCTTGAAAAATTTGACAGAAAAACAGAAACCTTTACCCACTACAATTCCAAGAAGGGACTACCGGACAACAATGTTTTAGGTATTCTTGAAGATAAAAAGGGAAACATCTGGATGAGCACGGGTGGCGGAATCATAAAATTTGATCCTGCAGAAGAATCCTATAAATTGTATACACAATCCGATGGTCTTCAGGGAGATGCTTTTTACTGGTTTTCCGACTGCCTTACCCAAAACGGTGAAATGTGGTTTGCCGGGTTTAATGGGGCCAACCGGTTTCATCCCGATAGTATCAGAGACAACCCGCACATCCCGAATGTTGTACTAACCTCTGTTAAACAAGGCGGGGAAGAGGTCTTTTTTGGAACGATGCCCCCCAGACTCAAAAAGATAGCTCTCGATTGGAGAAGCAACTACTTTGAATTCGAAGCAGCCGCTCTTGAATTCACAAAACCTGAGAAAAACCGATATATGTACCGGCTGGAGGGTATCGATGAGGATTGGTACATCGCCGGAACCCGAAGGTTTGGCAAATACACCAACCTTCCCGGTGGCACCTATCTCCTTAAAATAAAAGGCTCTAACAACGACGGAATCTGGAACGCGACCGGCGTCACCCTGAAAGTCATTGTCACGCCTCCGCCTTGGAAAACATGGTGGGCTTATTGCTTGTATCTGCTTTCATCTGCCACGGTCCTGTTTTTGTTTTTACGTTACCAGCGAATCAGACTGGAGCAGGAGAAAAAGACAACGGAGGGGTTAAGGAAGATAAACAAGCTGAAAGACGAAATCCTGGCCAATACTTCTCACGAATTGAGGACACCGCTAAACGGTATTATCGGGCTTAGCGAATCACTTTTGGATGGGATTGCAGGCCCATTATCACCAAAAGTGGAGCATAATTTAAAAATTATCGTGGGCAGCGGATTGAGGATGGTCAACCTGGTCAATGATATCCTTGATTTCTCCAAATTGACTAAAAAAGATTTGAAGCTGCGGCAGCGACCGCTGGATATCAGGATTCTAGTCGACATCGTGATAGAAATCTCCAGGCCCCTGTCAAGGGGAAAGAGCCTCGAATTGTTCAACGAGATACCCGAAAATCTTCCGCCAGTATTTGCCGATGAAGACATGGTACAGCAAATTCTTTACAACCTCATCGGCAATGCCGTTAAATTTACCGAACAAGGAAGGATTACCATCTCAAGCAGCCTGGACCATGATGTGGTAAACATACATGTCTCCGATACCGGGATCGGTATCCCCTCTGACCAATTTGACAACTTGTTTGAGCCTTTTGAGCAGGTGGACGGCAGCGCCGAAAGATCCTTTGGCGGTACCGGTTTGGGCCTGGCAATCACCAGGAAACTTGTAGAAATCCATAGAGGTTCCATTAGGATTGAATCGGAACTGGGAAAAGGGTCACGATTTTCGTTCAGCCTGCCCATCGCTTCAACCGATATGGAAGAAACGTATCCAGTTGATTCCCTGCCACAAAAACGGATTGCCAGATTGGCTGACACCTGGCAACAACCCGATCAAAGCGACATTGTACCCATGCCGGTTGATCCCAAAAACCTGCCTGGCGATATATACCGTATTCTTGTGGTGGATGACGATCCCGTCAACCTCCAGGTTCTGGTTAATCAACTCACTTTGAAGAACTTTTCAATCTCACAGGCCGAAGATGGGGAAACGGCTCTTGATATGATCAAAAAAGCGGATAAAACCGGCAGCCTGTTTGACCTGGTCCTGCTGGATGTAATGATGCCGAAAATGTCCGGTTATGAGGTTTGCCGGCATTTGAGGAAACAATATCCCCATGACAAACTGCCGGTGGTGATGTTGACCGCAAAAAACCAGATCAATGACCTGGTTGCCGGTTTTGAATCGGGGGCAAACGATTATTTGCCCAAACCGTTTTCAAAAGATGAACTCTTGTCCAGGATAAAAACACAGTTTGCAATAAAAGAACTGGCCGAAAAACGAAGACAGGCCGAAAAAGCACTGCAGGCGAGCAATAAGGAGTTGCATCAGACAAGCCGTTACCTGGAGATGGTTATTGATAATGCCAATGTCTGGCTGAACGTACTCGACAATGAAGGGAACGTTGTTATATGGAACAAGGCCGCCGAAGAGATCAGCGGTTACTCTCGAGATGAAGTCCTGGGGCACAACAAAATCTGGGTGTGGTCATATCCGGAAGTGAATTATCGTGAAGAGGTTCAAGCGAAAGCGATGGCCATTATTAACCGGGGAGAGGCGATAGAGGACTTTGAGACGACTATCCATCGCAAGGATAAGAAAAACAGGGTAATATCCTGGCATTCACACAATCTAACTGACGAATCCGGATCTCCGATCGGGTCGATCGCCTTTGGCCGGGACATTACGACCACAAAGCACCTTGAGGCTCAGTTGGCACAGGCCCAGAAAATGGAAGCCGTCGGAACCCTCGCCAGCGGGATTGCCCACGATTTTAACAATTTATTACAAGCGATAAACGGATATGCTCAAATACTGCTGATGGGGATGCAGGAAAGTGATCCTAATTACGCCAATCTGAATGCCATTTATCAAGCAGGTGAACGGGCGGCTCAACTGGTTCAGCAACTGCTTTTCTTCAGCCGCAGGATGGAGTCGGAACGGAAACCCATCGATCTCAATGCCGAGGTCGAACAAATCAGAAAGATGCTGGAAAGAACCATTCCCAAGATGATCGGAATAGAGCTCCACCTTGGCAGCCGCTTATGGTCGGTTAATGCCGACCCCGTTCAGGTGGAACAGATTCTTCTCAATTTGGGGAGCAATGCCGCCGACGCCATGCCTGGCGGAGGAAAACTACTCATCGAGACTGAAAACGTCGTTCCGGGTGAGGAATTAACTCAAATCCACCCGGATGCTGACCCGGGTCATTATGTTCGGATTTCGGTTTCCGACACGGGGCAAGGTATGGATAAGGAAACGGTCGAACATATTTTCGAACCGTTTTTCACTACCAAGGATGTCGGCCAGGGAACGGGACTTGGTCTGGCTTCGGTGTACGGTATCGTTAAGAATCATGGCGGTTATATCTCCTGCAAAAGCGAAAAGGGCCAAGGGACAAAATTCATCATCTGCCTCCCCGCTATAGAACAGACTGATACCGCCGAAGCAAAGGGCACCGAATCCGCTCAACCCCAATATGGAACCGAGACCATCCTGGTCGTAGATGATGAGGAGTTCGTCAGGAGTTTTGCTTTACAGGTTCTTGAAAAATATGGTTATACGGTGTTTACCGCGTCAAGCGGGGAAGAAGCAATTGAGATCTATGCCGAAAGGTCAAAAAAGATCGACATGGTGGTGATGGATATCGGTATGCCCGGTATGGGAGGCCACAAGTGTCTTCTTAAAATCATGGAAATAGATTCTTCTGCAAAGGTGGTCGTCGCCAGTGGGTATGCCATCACCAGGCAGGTTAAAGAAACTTTTGAGGCCGGTGCCGCAGGATACATCGGAAAACCTTATACGCTCACCGGTCTATTGGAAGAAGTACGGAATGTTTTGGACAGGGATGATTCGAGTTACTGATTTGTTGCAATCAATGAATTTTGACGATATCGATGTCTTCTTACTCATCCCAATCGGATCATTCTTTCAATCTCTACAGGTCTAAGTACAAGGCTTTACGCTTGTCAGACATCGAGGCAAATCGCCGGTTCGCCTGTTCAGGAGAGATGGCCTCAAAACTCCCATCATCATTTTGAAACACAACCCCGGAATCCGTCAGCATTTTATATCTGGATTTACGTTCCTCTTTATCCGGGCAGCACACGATCTGGCAGTTGGCGCAAGTCACGCGCAGTTTTTCATCCATGAAATAAAAATACCTGCCGCCGGGAGAAGAGGGCCATTTCCCATGAGCTCGCTGCATCTGTTGATAAGCAGAGGGGATATCTGCATCGCTTTCGGGAATAACAAATCGTCCGGGAGACCATGTCGACCATCTCCCCGATGAATGCAGACCCGTATAACCGCTGCAGGCACAATCGCATCGACCGTAATTTCGGCGCCTGGAATACCTGACCCTCGTGTTTCCGAGCGTTACGGTTGTCTTTTCCTTTGAATGCATAAATCCCGAGATACAGGAGGCCATGCACAAACGACAATCATCACAGTAATTCTCTTCCTGTGGCAAGGGCGGTGTCGGTAGAAGTTCAGCGGTTGTGACCGTAGCGCCAAGAATGATGGCCGCACCGTATTGATTAGAGAGAACATTGCCTGACAATCCCATATGTCCGACACCTGAACTCACAGCTAAATAGCGATGGGCAACATCCGGATAATAGAGGTCTGCGGTATATTCAGGCAAGGTTCCGGATTGTGGCGGCCTGAAAACATTGTTTGCCGCAACCGGCACAGAGGGATACCCTTTTTGTTTGAGATAATTGGATAAATGCAAGGCAATACCACTGGCCAAAGCATTGGCTCGGATCAATTCATTCTCAAATGCAATTCTATCTTTTTTCATCAAATACGATGGGATCACCTTCTGGTCGATCGCTACAGCAAAACTGACGGCAGACTTTGCATCCGGCAGAACATAGGTGAGATCTGATGATAGGGGACCCCCTTCCAGGGTTTTCACCGTTGAAATTCCGGATAGAGATGCCCCCTCGATCTCAACGAATTCTTGAACGATGCGACTTAAATTTTTCAATTCAGCTTCTTCCCTGCTTTTTACGAGTGGCCATGGCGTAGGTGAGACGATCGATGATGATGGCCATGAACACGATGCACAACCCGGCTTCAAATCCCCGCCCGATCTCGATACGGTTAATGGCCAAAAGGACTTCGAATCCAAGCCCTTTGGCACCGATCATCGAGGCGATAACAACCATGGCCAGCGCCATCATGGTGGTTTGATTCACACCGACCATGATGGTCGGCCGCGCCAGGGGAAGCTGTACCTTAAACAGGATTTGCCAATAACTGGACCCGAAGGCATGGGCGGCCTCCACCACACTGAACGATACTTCCCGGATACCCACGTTGGTCAGTCGTATCACCGGCGGTACCGCATAAATGATGGTGGCAAACAGTGCCGGCACCTTGCCCAGGCCGAAGAGCATCAGCGCTGGTATCAGGTAGACAAAGCTCGGCATGGTCTGCATGCCGTCCAGCAGCGGCTTGATGATCGACTCGACAGTATCGTTGGTCGCCATGATGATGCCGATGGGGATACCAATGACCAGTGAGACGATCACCGCAGAGGTGACCAGCGAAAGGGTACGCATGGCCAGTTCCCAATAGCCAAGGGTTCCCATGAAGAACATCATCCCGGCCATGATGAGGCCGGACCACCATTTTCCCATCAAACGCCAGCCTAAAATACCGACGCCGATCACCAGGACCGGCCATGGCAGCCAGAGGAAAAATTTTTCCACCACCAGCATGAATTTTAAAATGCCAGCTCCGAGCGCATCAAAAAAACCGGCAAAACTGATGAGCACCCAATCCATTAATTTTTCGGTCCACACGTCCAGTGGAATCCGTATCGTTTCAGGAAACTTCATATGACTTCCGTTCTTTGGGGTTCACGCAATATAGTCAAGCCGATGTTGCGTGAACCCCTATTGCATTGCCGTTATAAAAATGACTCCTTTTTATGTGAAGGGATCGTTCTCTCCACCTTCAAGGGAGCGATTGTCAAGGTTGAGTTATGTATTACATGGCGGCCTTTACTTTTGCCGCCACCTCGGGGGTTACCCACTGGGTCCACAGGCTTTCATAGGTTTTCAGAAACCACATGGCGCCCTCGGGGGGTTTGCCGCCGGTGTCACGCATCTGGGCGAGAAACTTGTTGTTGATGTCAAGGGTGGTCTCGTATTTTTTCAGAAACGCCGCCACGTCCGGTGCCCATTCGGGCAGTTTCTTGTGAACGATAATATCGCATTTGACGGCCGGATACGCGCATTTTGCAGTGGATCTGAAGACCGCATCATCAAAGGGCGGCTCTTCCAGCTGGGTCATGTCCAGTTTGCCAAGCACCCATGTGGGTGCCCAGTAGTAGCCGATCCATGGTTTTCCGCGCTTGTAGGCGGCTTCCATGCTGGCGGCCAGGGCGGCTCCGGAACCGGGTTCCATTTTATTGTAAATCTTGTCGAGGTCATAGGCCTTGAACTTCTTGTCGTTGACGGTTTTGCAGGACCAGCCGGGGATACAGCTGAAAAACAGGCCTTTTTCAGGGTCTTCCGGGTCCTTGAAAAGCTCCCAGTATTTGGGCATGTCGAACACCGATTTCAAGCCGGGTGCGGTGGCCTTGATTCCCCGTTTGGCGTCCCCCTTGACCATATAAGTCGGTACATACCAGCCCTGGACACTGTTGGGAAAGTTGGCCCCCAGGTGAACAAAGCCTTCGTTGGTATTGGGATCCTGCCCCTTTGCCAGCCCCTTGTCATAGAGCTCCTGCCAGTTTTCCGTCCAGGTCTCCATATTGACATTGGGAGCTTCCCCGCCTTTGGCCGCGATCAGGGCCGTATTGAGCATGATGGTTTCGCCGGAGGTATATTGGACGTCGTATCCCAATCCGTGTTTGATAATGAATCCGGCGATGCGGTTGTGAACCTGGACGCTGTCCCACCCCAGATCGGCAAACACGATGGGCTTTTTATCCGCCGCCATGGCCGTTCCAGCGACCAGAGCCAGCAAAAAAACAATCCCTGTCAGCAGGATCCATGGGTGATTCATTCTGTTTCTAAATGCATGCATACTAACCTCCTTTAGTTGTGGTTTAATAAAAGAATGAAATGAAAATCTTAATCGGTTCCGTTTACCCGGGTATTGTCCGCCAGGGCGCCCAGTAAAAGCCCCTTGATGATGACACCCTCCAGCCGGTTTCGCTCGTTTACCACTGCGATGGGGTATTCATTGTCCGCCAGAAGCGGGAACAGCTCGATGGCCGAGGCGTCCAGGGATACCCGCTGAATCTCCCTTATCAAGATGTTTTCCAGCGTTTTATCGCCCCGCTTCATCGCTTCGGCGGCATCAACAGCCGTAACGATCCCGGCAAGTTCACGATCCTTTCGCACAAAAATTTTCGAAATACCGGCCGATTTCATCTTGCGATAGGCCGCCTTGGGGCCATCTGTCTTATAATAGGCGATGGTCTCGGATTTTTTCATTATTTTTTCAGCGGTGATGATCTTACTCATATCCACTTCTTCGACAAATCTGGCCACGTAGTCGTTGGCCGGGTTGGTCAGGATCTCCTCGGCAGTCCCTACCTGGGCGATGACCCCGTCTTTCATCAATACGATGCGGTCGCCCAGTTTGATGGCTTCATCCAGGTCATGGCTGATAAACACAATGGTCTTTTGCATCTTGTCCTGCAGATCGATGAGTTCGTCCTGCATGTCGCGGCGAATCAATGGATCCAGGGCGCTGAAAGCTTCATCCATGAGCATGATGTCGGCGTCCAGTGCCAGCGCCCGGGCCAACCCGACGCGCTGCTGCATCCCGCCGCTGAGTTGATCCGGGAAGGTGTCTTCCCAGCCTTTGAGCCCCACCTGTTCCAATGCCTGCATGGAAGTTTCTTTTCTTTGGGCTGGATCGACTTTCTGGATTTCCAGACCGTACTCCACATTGTGGAGCACGGTGCGGTGGGGGAAAAGGGCAAAGTTCTGGAACACCATACCAAAATGCTTCTGGCGAAATGCGCGCAGTTCCTTCGTGGACAATCCGGTCACATCCTGCCCGTCCACAATAACTTTCCCGGCGGTGGGCTCGATCAGCCGATTGATGCAGCGCACAAGGGTCGACTTGCCACTGCCCGACAGCCCCATAACGACGAGGATCTCTCCTTCATTGACGCCAAAGGAAACATCGGCCACACCCACACCATGGTGGGTCGCTTCCATGATTTCGTCTTTACTGCGCCCCTCCTTTACCAGTTCCATGGCCTTTTCTGGATGGGGTCCGAAGATCTTGTACAAATTCTGTATGTCTATTTTTTTCATTTTTAACTATCGATTCTGTTGAATGATTATTTGCCGGTCCCGGTCTGGAACCCTTTGGGCTCTTCCAGGGATGGATCAATGGCACCTGTGGTCAACATGGGGGCCGCCACAATCTGTTTGGCATCCATCATACTCACCAGGCGATGCAAAGAACTGAGGATCATATGCTGTTCCCAGGCATGCAACTCACCAAACTGCTCGGTAAACGATTCCTGCATCAGCGGCGGCGCGCTTTCCAGCATATGATTGCCTGCATCCGTCATTTCCACAAATGTGCGCCGCCGGTCACGGTCGCTGCGCCTTCTTGCGACATAACCCCTCTTTTCCAGCCGGTCCAGAACTCCCGTTACTGTGGCCTGGCTGAGACTGATCGCCCTGGAAATATCGCTGGCCGTTATCTCCTGGGATTGTGAAATCTCCCTCAGTATAATCAACTGGGGCCCGGTAAGGCCGAACTGCTTGACCAAACGCCTGGAGTGCAAGTCCACCGACTGGATGATTCGGCGAATGGCGATCAACACCTCATCACAGACAGATGCGTTTTTTAGTTTATTATCCATCGGTAAGACTCCAATGTATGTCTGTATTGAACCCAGCGAAATAATACTTATTGGTCAAATAATATTATTTCGTTAATTCATTACGACCCTAAACATTTTCAGCCGACCATCCAAACAATAGAATACAACTAACCGCCTTTAATATATGATATTTTTTTTATTCAGCGTTTCGTCTTAAATCAAAAATAGCTTTATTTGTCAACAATACAAAATATTTTTACAAATGAATATATATTGCACCCTAACTATTTAGAATAGATATCTCAAATTTCCTGCACCTTATAATATTCGGACTAAAAACAGAATCATCGCCAAAAACAGCCCGATAAACCATCGTTTAATTTTTCAGCAAGATTCGGGTGGTCATTTTTGTTTATTTTCATTACCCTGCTGGAAAATAAAAAATGTATAGGGAATAAGATGGAAACCATAAAGACAGTTTGTTCCCGGGATTGTCCGGATACCTGTTTTGTCGATGTCACCGTTGAGAAGGGAAAAATTGTGAAAACAAGGGGAAGTGCCGGCAACCCCTATACACAAAGCTTTTTGTGCCCAAGGGGAAACAGGGATTCAAAACGGGTCTACAGTAACCAGCGGGTGTTGTATCCTTTTGTTAAACCTGATGCGTCGAAATCAAAAAATTTCACGCAGGTCTCCTGGGATGCCGCGCTCTCAAAGGTTTCGGATAAGATCCGAAAAACGATTGCCGACCACGGCAATGAAGCGCTGCTATTGTATGATTATCCCGGCAACCAGGGATTCCTGTCGTGGCAATTCCCCAGAAGATTGTGGCTTGCCTTAGGCGCAACAACAACCGACTATTCTCTCTGCAGTAATTCGGGCCACGTCGGTATCGGCCTGCATTACGGGTTGACGTACGGTGCCCAGCTCCAACGATTGCTTGAATCGCGCATCATTATTTTCTGGGGTAACAATGCAAAAGTGAGTTCACCCCACCTATGGGCACAGGCGGTCAAAGCAAGAAAAAAAAATGCTGCCGTCCTCATCAATATCGATCCCAGAAAAAGTGAGACGGCACAAGCCTCGGATATCTGGATACAGCCGCGTCCGGGAAGCGATGTGGCACTATGCTACGGTCTTGCCGGATATTTGATACAAAACAAAGGAGTAAACAGGAAGTTCCTTGATGAATGGACGACGGGGGACGGTGAATACGCACAAGAGGCGTTGAACTGGACACCGGAACGGTTGGAAAGGGTGACCGGCGTTTCTACTGATATGATAGAAAAGGTCGGGGATTTGCTCATTCAAACCGGCGGCTCTGCTGCCTTTATGATTGGACTGGGCTTCCAAAAATCTTCACAGGGAGGCCAGGCTGCAAGAGCCGTATCCTTGTTGCCGGCACTGATGGGGCATCATAGAGGGTTCCACTATAGCGATGGCAGCGGTAGAAATGTTGACTGGGAGTATATCAATGGCACGCACCAGACCTTGAAAAAAGGAAAGACGGTTAACCAGGTGTCCATTGGCAAGCGATTGGCGAGAGGGGAATTCAAATTCATTTTTGTTTTGGGCTCGAATCCGGCAATCACCCTGCCCCACCAGTCCGCCGTCAGGAAGGGCCTTAGACGCAAAGATGTTTTTGTGGTGGTCCAGGATACCCACTGGTCGGAAACCGCATCTTTCGCCGATGTGGTGTTCCCGGCCCCGACCTATCTTGAAAAAACCGATATTGTCTTTTCCGACCATCATTCTTACAGCCGATTGTCCCAAAAAGCGATCGAACCTTTAAAGGAGAGCCGGCATGAAATTTGGGTGATGCAGGAATTGGCCAGAAAAATCAAGAAAACAGACGAGTGGCTTTTTGAAGATCCGTGGAGTGCCCTGGACAAAGCGTTTTCGGACACCTTTGTTAAGGGACAGTTGGACGACATTCTTGATGGAGAGATCCTTGAGATGGGCTTGAAGCCGCCAAACCAATACCAGACACCCTCCGGGAAAATAGAATTCAGCGCCTCCAGAGCACCGGAACTGGGCGTGAGCTGCCTACCCTGCCAGGAAGAGGTTTCATCTGACGGAGGGTGGTTTGTTTTGTTGAACAGTGCGATTTCCCAATATACCCATTCCCAGTTCACGGATGTTTACGGACCCATACCTGAAATGGTTTGGATCCATCCGGATGATGCTGAAAACCTGGGCATTCGGGATGGGAAGATTGTGTCTGTCTTCAACGATTTTGGAACCGTTGAACTGAAAACCAAGGTAACTGATAGGATATCTGGGGGTACTTTATGGGCTCCGCGGCCTGTCACCGGGCTGAATGGCCAGCCTTTGAATTCTCTGGTTCCGGGAATCGCCCAAAAAATCGGCGGAGGTCCGATATTCAATTCCATTAAGGTGCGAATTAAACCAAAAACAAAATAATACCTCAACATACGGGATGCATGAAAACGGCTCTCTTTCCAGATCAAATTAAACCGGGCGACAGTGAGTAAGGATTCCTTATATTTTCACGACTTGCCGGCCGGGCGCCTGTACACCTAATTCTGCGAACCTGTTTTTGCGCGAACCCTAAGGGTACTGACATCGTACCCTTTATCAACAAGATGTTTGATAAGATATGCTTTTTCTTCCGCTTTTGCTGGAATGTCCATCCTGTCACAGGGGTTTGTGTGGTTTGATATCTCTTTTTCGCTGATCTGGCCATCTTTCAAGTTTAGGCTGTACCATCTGTTGCATCGTACCATGGAAATTTTACCCAGATTATAAAAAGGCGGTTGTGTATGGGCGTCATCTATAACCCACCACCCAGCCTTGTTGGGCCCGACGATGGTAATCGCATGACTGGAGATGATGGGTCGCGTGTTATCAAAGGCCCTGGAAATCAAGGACTGGCCTTCCATCCACTCTGGTGCTGTGATGCCCAGGTAATCGAGAATTGTTGGGGCAATATCCAATCTCTGGGTGTTCCAGTTTCTTCGCCCCGTATGCTCCGAGAAGGGAAACTTCATGATCAGTGGTATCCGCTCGCTGGTCTGCCAGGCCATGGCATGATCCGAGTTGAGAATAAGGAGTGTATTGTCATATAGATCATTTCCCTTTAAAAAAGTTACAACTTCTTTCACATACTGATCAAAGTCACGCATTGCATCATCAACAAAATCATCCATCCAAAGTTTATCCTGTTTCTTTCCTTTTGAAAAAAAAGGGGATCGGATGTGAAATTTTGCGCCATGGGTATTCATCAAGTGAACATGGAGGAAAAAAGGTTGAGAATACTCATTTATAAACTGTTTTACTTCTAAAATCCTGTTCCTATCCGTAACAGCGGATTCTTTGTAGCTTTTGACCAGCAAATATGGGTCAATCATATCGGATAGTCCGAAAATATGCTTTAATCGGGTGAGGAGTCGGTTGGTAGTCCGTTCAATAAAATAGATCTCGGATGTGTAAGAGAGGCGAATTGCGTCGGGAAGATACTGGGGAGCAGCAATATGCCGCTTGTTCGCGTAATCAAAAGAATCTCTCATATTTAGATCACAGGCATCTGCATAATGCCGTAAACTAATATCTCCATTTGTATAGCCAAGACCACGTAATATGCCCGGTAAATGTTGTTGTGTATCGACACCATGCAATGTGTCTGGTCGATAATAGAGCCGGATCTCGGTGGGTAGCTTGCCGCACAATAATGAGGCGATGGAGCTGGGGGTATTGGATGCATTGGCAAAGCTGTTTTCAAAGACAAGGGATTCGTCCAGCAGTGTCTTGATAAACGGGGTGGTCTCCCGGTGATACCCATAGGCCGACATCCGGCTGGCATTGATGCCGTCTGTGGAGAGAATAATAATATTTGGGAGGGCTTTCCCTCCGGGGCGGTGCACGGAGAAACTGTTCTGGGTCAAAATATTCCGCGGAAGAAGAGCAATGAAAATTGAGATTATTAAAAGGGCGGCTGCCGCTATGCTGCCAAGGGACCAAGCCCGGTTTTTAGCGACTTTAGCCGACTGGTTGAGATACCACAAGTTGCCAATCAAACACGCTAGTACAATAGGAATGTATAAATATCGCCATGAATCACTAAATGTGCCGGAGTAAAAATTAAAAATAGTGTGGGTAAAATTATCAATTAGAAGTAATTGCGTGCCGGTGAGGATGAGTGCAGGGACCAAAAAGGATAAAGAGGGCACCATCTTTTTGTGGTATATGGGCAACACGACAATTATTAGCAGTGAAACCACAACAAGAGCAGCAAAGGTTAGTGGGAGTGACGCTATGGCCAGAATTGCCAACTTCTGGGCAATCGTCCGGGTTGTGAGAAAAGAGGGTTTGGTCACATGAAAGAGCCACTCTGAAAAAAAGAGGGTGTAAGAAGCAAGTATCGTATAAGCAACGATTTTCATTACGTGGCGTGTAGGCGTTCCGATTCATCCGGCACGGTGATGACGGGTGCCACTTTGCGCAATTCCTCAAGGGGTATATGACATTTGATGACGTGTCGGTCTGCTACCGTTTGCTCCGGCGGCATATCATTGTCACAAATTTCGCCAATGCGTCTGTGGCAGCGGGTGCAAAACGGGCAACCCTTTGGCGGTTTCATGGCGCTGGGCAGGTTTCCTTCCAGCACAATGACGCGCTTTTGGACTTCCGGATCGGCAATGGGTACCGCTGATAAGAGCGCCTCCGTATAGGGGTGATAGGGCGGCGCGAAAATCTCCTCCGTCGATCCACGCTCAAGGATATGCCCGAGATACATGACCACAATACGGTCGGACAGGTAGCGCACCACGCTCAAATCATGGCTGATAAAAAGCAGGGTGGTTTTATGCCGGCGCTGAATATCCATCAGCAGTTCCGTCACCGCCGCGGCCACGGATACGTCCAGCGCGGAGACCGGTTCATCTGCAATAACCATACTGGGATGTCCGGCAAATGCCCGGGCGATGCCGATACGCTGCTTCTGTCCGCCGGACAGCTGCCTGGGTTTTCTGAAATAAAAATCCCGTGGCAGTTTGACCGTATCCAGAAGACGCATCACCCGATCGAATATTTTCTTCTTATCGGTTTCCACCCCGAATTTCCTGATAACGCGTGATATCTGACCACCGATGCTGTGGCTCGGGTTCAGGGTATCGAAGGGATTTTGAAATACCATCTGAAGCGAGCTGATCTGTTTGGCGCTGCGGTCTCTAACCGCCACTATCGAAATATCCTTGCCTTTGTGACGCACCTCGCCCTCGGTCCCGGTCTCCAGGCCCATCAGTACTTTGGCAAAGGTCGATTTGCCACAACCGGATTCACCGACAATCGCTATGGTCTCGCCCTCATTGGCTGTAAAGCTCAGTTCCTCATTGGCTTTGACATGGCGAATTCTTTTCCCGCTGATTAAAGCCCCAAGCGAGTTGTCACGAACCTCGTAGTATTTCTTCATGCCATCCACATTGAGAACCCGCTTGCCAATCTCAATCGGATCTTTTAGTTCGTCGTCGGACATCAGGCTTCGATGGTCGATCTCTTTATAGCGCAGACAACGGACACGATGGTCGGAAGCACTGTTCTCCACATGTTCCATCTTGAAATGCTCGCGGTCACACAACCCCGGTTTAAAATGATCACAGCGAGGGTGGTAATAACAGCCCTGCGGTCGATCAAACGGCAACGGGAGCTGCCCCCGGATCGGTTTCAGCGGCGCCGCGTTTTTATCCGTCGTCGGCAGCGGGATACAGGCAAAAAGACCGTGGGTGTAAGGATGCTTTGGCCAGGTAAAAAGCGAATCGATCGTCCCCTCCTCCACAACTTCACCCGAATACATCACGAAAACCCGGTCACAGGTTTCTAAAATCAACCCGAGATTATGGGAGATATAGATCTGGGAAGTGCCGAACTTTTTGCTGATATCGGCAACCAACTTCACGATACCGGCCTCTACGGTCACATCCAGGGCAGTGGTCGGCTCATCCAGTAAAAGCAGGGACGGTTTCGACAAAAGCCCCATGGCGATCACCACGCGCTGCTGCTGCCCGCCCGACAACTGGTGCGGGTAGGCTTCCATCAGCCTTTCAGGATCCGGCAGCTTGACATCGGACAGCATCTGCACGGCTCTTTGCTGCGCTTCCTCCTGGGAGATGTTTTCATGCGCCAGGGGTACTTCCATGAGCTGTGTCTTGATTTTAAGGCTGGGATTCAAAGAAGCAAAAGGCTCCTGGTAAATCATCGCGACTTCCGCCCCTCGAATACTGCGGAGTTCATCCTCCGACAGTTGGGTCAAATCACGGCCTTTGAAGGTGATACTGCCACTCTTGATCCCCCCGTTGGCGCCCATGTACTGCATGATCGCCATGGCGACGGTGGATTTTCCGCAACCCGATTCGCCGACAATGCCGATGGTTTCACCGGGCTTTACCGTCAGCGAGAAATCCACAACCGCCGGAATCTCTCCTGCCCGGGTGTAGTAAGAGATGCATAGGTCCTTACAGACGAGGACGGGCGCTTGGCTGTCATCCATGAATAAAGATCCTCCTAATCACGCAGTGAGATTTCACGCAGACCGTCTGCCAGTAGATTAAACCCCAGTATCAGCGAGGATATCGCGATGCAGGGAAAAAGCGTCATATGCGGAAAAGCCATGGCCATCTGCCGTGTTTCGTTGACCATACCGCCCCAGTCCGGATCCGGTGGCGGCAGACCCAGTCCCAGAAAACCGAGCACACCGATGGTGATAATGACGTACCCCAGGCGCAGACATGCATCCACGATGAGCGGGCCCCGGGCGTTGGGCAGGATCTCCACCAGCATCACGCGCCAGTCCGACTCGCCCCGGGTCTGTGCGGCAGCCACGTAGTCCCGGTTGCGAAGATCCAGCACCAGCCCCCGCACGATCCGCATGATCCCGGGGGAGGACGCAAAGGTGATGGCAATAATGATGTTGACGCCGGAAGCGCCGATGGTGGCGATGATAATAATATAGAGGACCAGCACCGGAAATGAGAGAATGATGTCCGCGATGCGGGACAGGACATCGTCCACCCACCCGCCGCGATATCCGGCGGCAAGCCCCATGAGGATCCCCACGGTGTAGGCCGAAAGAGTGGCAAGGGGCGCATAGATCAGTACCGTACGCGATCCCCAGATAATGCGCGACAGGATGTCCCGGCCGATATGATCGGTACCCAGCCAGAAGGTGCCGCCGGCCTTGGCCGCCTCCACTCCGGGCTTGGCAAAGGGCTGGATGGAGGAATTGGGGTCAAAGGGCGCCAGCAGGGGGGCAAAGATGGCAACCAGCACCCAGAAGATGATGAGAAAGGTTCCCACCATGCCGACCCAGCTCTCCCGCAGCAAGCCGAAGGATTTCAGTGCCCGCCATATGGCCGCGCCATATCCGACTTTGGGCATTTCGGTTTTGGCTATCGTTGGTTCCATGGGTATGCAGTCTCCTTAGCTGAAGCGAATGCGAGGGTTGAGAAACGTATAACCGATATCGGCAATGGTCTGGGTGGTCACGGCAACGCAAACCGCCACCATGGCACAGGCTTCCAGAAGGGCGATGTCGTTGTTGAGGGACGCCTCCAGGATCAACGCCCCGAACCCCTTGTAGGCAAAAAAGAACTCCACCACGATCACCCCGGACAGAAGCCAGTTGATCTGCAGCATGATCACCGTAAAAGGCGCGATGAGGGCATTTCGCAATGCGTGCTTAACGATGACGGATCGGTAGGGCAGACCTTTTAACACCGCCGTCCGGATATACTGCGAAGTCATCACCTCTGCCATGGAAGCCCGGGTCATGCGGGCCACATAGCCGAAATCATACACGATGAGCACCATGGCCGGCAGCACCAATTGCTTGAATTCAAACCCGCCCGACATGCTGCTGGTGCCGGGCAGCCATTTGAGGCCAAAGACGAAAAGAGCGGAAAATATGACCGCGCTGGCAAATTCCGGCACGGAAGTGGTAATGATGCCGAAAACCGATATGGCCCGATCCAGCTTTGAGCCCTCCTTCATTCCCGACAGGACCCCTAGTGTCAAGGAGAGGGGAATCATAATGGCAAAGGTCCAGAAGCCCAGGATGGCGGTGTTCCACAACCTGGGCAGCATCACATCCGCCACAGGGCCCTTGAAGCGGATCGACTCCCCGAGCTCGCCGGTGGCAAAATTACCCAGCCATTTGACATACCGAAGCGCAACGGGTTGATTGTAGCCGTGCTGCTCCCGCCATATCTCCCGCTGCTCTTCGTTGGAAAACTGGCCCAGCACCCGGGTGGCCGGATCACCGGTGAACTCCGTTTCCAATAAGAGAAAAAGAATCAGCGATACGACAATCATGGTGAATATCATGAATCCGATGCGCTTTACGACCAGGGTGACCATGTTGACTCCTCCTGATAGGACTTAACTCTCCAGAAAATCGGAAGGGGCGCAAAAAGCACCCCTGTCCGAAAAGACGCTGTATAGGCTCAGGTCAAGGAAACCTTGTGGAAACGATAGTAGCGGGTGGGGTGCATCTCAAAGCCCACGACATTGTCGCGAATGGCCGTGAACACCGCTCGGAAGAAGGGCTGGACCAAAACCGCGTCATCCTGGAGAATCTTCTCCACCTTCTCCATTTTGGCCCGGCGATCTTCAACATTGAGTGTCGATTCCGCCGCAGTCAGGGCGGCATCAAACTCGGGGTTGGCATAACTGGACTCGTTCCATGGGACCCCTGTACGGTAAGCCAGTCCCAGCACCATGACGGCCAGCGGCCGGTGGGTCCAGGAAGTAAGGCTGAGGGGCGCCTTGGTCCAGACATCCCAGTATTGCGCCTGGGGCATGACGTTCATTTTAATATTGATCCCGGCCTTGGCGGCATCCTCTTTCAATACAGCCACGGAATCCTGTTCCCAGACTCCCTCGGCATTCCCCACGTTGCAGGTCAATTCGATGCCATTGGGGTAGCCGGCTTCGGCCAGCAGTTTTTTGGCGCCCTCAATGTCCCGCTTGAATTTGGGAAGGGCGAAGTATTCGGGGTGGATGGAGGCGACGTGATGGTGTTCCGCCACGATCCCCAGGCCGCGGTGGGCGATATCGAGCTGACGCCGGGCATCGCAGGTTTTCTGCACCGCCTGTCGGACGCGCTTGTCGGTAAACGGTTTCTTGTTGACTTTCATGCGAATCACGCCGGTTTGCGTCGACGGGATCTCGACGACCTTGATGCCCGGAATGTTTTTCGCGGCTTCCAGGGTGGTCAGATCGAGGTTGTAGATGCCATCCACCTGCATGGAAGCGATGGCGGCCAGATAGGCGCCGGCATCTTCTCCCAGGTCGATAAAGCGTACCTCATCCAGAAAGACCTCTCCACCCCAATAGGGTGCATCGCGTTTTTTCAGGACCGCCAATTCCCCCACCCTGAATTCGGTAAGGGTATACGGACCGGTGCCCACCGGGTTTTTGGAAAGATCGCCGCCCTCTTTCTCAAAATTGCGGTGTACGATGGCGGTGGGATAGTTGTAGAGATTCTCGGGAATCGACAGCACCGGCGATTTCAGGTTGAGCCGGACCGTATGCGCATCCACCTTCTCCACGGCACCCTTGATCATGCGTTTGACCGGTTTTCCCTTCTTGTCTTTCTCCCCGGTCTCTTCGAGCATGGCATCGAACAAACCCAGGTTGGAGGATCCGGTTTTGGGATCGAGCCAGCGGGTGAAGTTGAAAACCACGTCATCGGCGCCGAAGTCGTCGCCGTTGGACCACTTGACCCCTTTCCGCAGATGGAAGGTCCAGGTTTTCAGGTCGTCCGATGCTTCCCAACTGGTGGCCAGGTTGGGCCTGGTGATGTTGTCAGGCCCTGTTTCCACCAGGTATTCAACGATATGCCGGGAAACGATTGACTTCTGGGTCCAGGAATAGGTGGCCGGATCGGCCATCTCCTGTACCTGCATCCCGAATTTTATGGTGCCTCCCTTTTTCTGGGCGGCCATTGCGGATGATACGAAATCCGGCAACACATCTTTGCCGAGGATCGAAGATGCGATGCCGTAGGCCGCCGTAGCGGACACACCGAGCAAAGTGGTGGTGCGCAGGAATTCACGTCGCGAGCACTTGCCGTCGGCCAGCGCTTTTTTCATCTCCTCAACACCGGGATGCACCCTCTTGATGGTCTGTTTCTTTTTTTCATCCGTCATCGCGTTGCCTCCTCCCTCAAATATTAGGTTGTTGGAAAGTTCCTGTTTTCAATTTATCAATGACTCGAAGAAGATCGAGATTGTCTAGCGGCGGGCGGACAAACTTTCAGTATTCCATACGACCATCGGTTTTGTCGGGCTTTATTACGGAATCGGTCATTTGGGGCAGAATCCCGCCCATGATGGCACTGGTTCAGCGCAAAGATAAAATGATATTGTCATGCCTATTGAGTATGCCAAAGGACGGATGGCGTGTCAAGGTATAGCCCATAGGATATTTTCTATCCTTGACGGGGAAATTGTTTTGAGGGACGGTGGAGAAAGGCTTCAGTATGTTTAACAACAGACGATTCATGGGGTAGCTTGATAATGGCACATCCCCTTCACCTTAATTATCTCCTGAGGAATTTTCTCTATCAGCCCTGGGTTCCATCGGTGTCGCCAACAACGATACAAGTTGTGTGACGTCGGGAGATGCAGCCAGATGCCAGATCGCCGTTTCCAGCAGTTCCGCCTGCTTGCCATCCAGTGCACCGCCGGCCAGCCAGCGAAATTTCTGCCGCAACTGGCCATCCGTGGGCGGCGAGCCGGCGTCCCATTCCGGTTGTTGTTCCCCGGATTGAAGCACCGTTCCGTCGGCAAGAGATACCGTTAGTCGGGCAAGCCGCTCGGCTGGGAAACGGCGATTATAGTTTTGATCCTCAACGATCTCCACCCGATCCGCCAGCTTCAGCACCAGCGGATGCGTCAGCGCGCTGCCGCTCAGCTCGGATGAACTCAACTTTTTGTGAACCAGCGATGCCGCCAACGAAAACGGCAGGCTGTATTGGGCATCTTCCGTCGTACAGGGATGCCGCACGGCCAGACACGCGGCCTCGTGAAATGTATGGACCCGAATGGTCTTGATTGCTTCCAGTGGAAAACGATGTTTTCGCCGCACCTCCATCATGGCGGCAATGGCGGGCTGTGCCCATCGGCACACCGCATGGGGTTTAAAATACTGGTCCATGATGTGCCATTTTTTGCCTAAATCGCCCCAATGATGCTGCACATTTCCCTCTTCTACGGTGATGGCCGGCGCACCCGTAAACCCCCCCGCCGCCAGCATGGCCGCGCTGACACCGGCCATCGCCCCCCAACCCGACCCATCTTTCACCATGGTCGGATATTCGATACAGCGCATCATCTGGGAACGCGGGCCGTGATATTCGGCAATTCCCAGTGCATGTCGGGTTTGTTCCGGGGTCAGTTGCAAATGGACGGCGGTAACCGCCGCCGCCCCAAGTGCATTCCAGGCCCCCGAAGTATGATAATCACATGCCGTCTCGTGCAGCACGATCCCCGCCCGCGCCGCAATTTCATAACCCATTGCCAGACAGGCCAACAGCGCTTTCCCCGACACCGCGAGGCTGCCCAGGGCAGCAAAAAGCGCCGGTACAATCGCCGCCCCGATATGCCCCTTAACCCGGTTTAAGCCATCGTGTATATCCAGTGCGTCAATGGTCATGCCGTTTGCCAATGCCGCGCCGGGAGGAGATAAGATACGCCCGTCCTGCCATAATTGTCCCCCCTTTCCCCCATATACCATTGAGGAAAAGTCGTGAACAATGTTGGACAATTCGGTTTGCCGCCCGCCAATCGCCGCTCCGAGTGTATCCAGCAAACAGCGGCGCGCTTGATGTTGAACGGTATTTGGCAACGAATCCCAGGTTGTTTGATGGATAAATTCGGTAATCATTTGAAGAATGCCTATCGAGACGATAGTCAAAAAGAAGGTAAAAATAATATCGCATTGAAACCGCCGGGATCCTGCTTAAATAGTGTCCGTCCAGAAATAGGGATTTTTCCGTGAGATCAAGGAGGGGGGCAGATTTAACCCGGAGGAATAGCATGCTATTTTGAGGAGTTAAATCATGACACCCGACGCCGATATCGCGGAAAAATCCCTATTTATGGATGGACACTATCAGCTGACCACCCATACCGCCAGATTATCCGCCATGCTGACCACCTTATGGCTGAAACGACCCAGAACGAACTCCTCGATGAAAGAAATCACTTCCCGCTGCCCGACAACAATGGTGCCGTAATTTCCTTTTTTTGCTTCTTCAATGGCCCGCGGTACGGGATTACCCTTTGAGGGCAAGAATTTCCGGATGATGCGGCTGGATGAGATTCCCGCTTCCGCCAGCCGGCGGGTGGCTTCATCCATACAGGGTTTGAACTTGTGTTTGCTGTATTCCAGCCAATCCTGCTCCCGGTCTGTGGCCGGCAGTCTGCCCGGGGAAACACGGAACATTCCCGGCAAACGCAGCACGTGAAGAAGCGTCACGTCAAGGTCTCGGGCTCCTGCCAGGACGCCCACTTTGTTGACGCTGCGCATCGCCTCGATCGATTTGTCTAAAGCAATCAGGATTTTACCGGTGCGGGGACGCCCCCCGACCACGACGATGGGCACATGCTTGATTTTCCGGACCAGTTTGGCGGTGATGCTGCCGATAAGCAGCTCCTTTAGCCGGCTGATACCGGTCCGCCCCACCACCACCGCACTGTAATTTTGATAGGATTCCTGGATGATATCCCGGGCAACATCGGTCTTTTTGGTCTGAGTCTTCATCCGGACACTATCTTCGGAGAATCCCGCATCTGAAAAAATATGAAGGGCGACCTCCTTGAATTCACCTATTCCGACCTGTTGATCTGCCAGCCAACCCATCACCTTAGACCTTTTGGCTCGATACAGGGGGTTGCGGTCCATCTCCCAGAAAACCTCGGGGAATTCCGTTCCCACATAAAAAAGAACGATTTCGGTTTTATCCGGAGGTATGATGCCGGCGATATAGCGGACAGCTTCTAGGGACTGCTCCGACCCGTCCACAGCCAACAGAATTCTTCTCCAAATGGTGCCAGGTTCCACAAAACCTCCCGTCTGAAAACATTTTGCCGACAATTCCCCCAAAAAAAGGGCTCAGACGCCGCATTTCAGGGCCTGCATCGAAGGCAACGCACCAATCTCACCATGCCCCTTGCACCTCATTACATGAGGCCTTATCATTAATCAACCGGATTCGCTCTATATACCGGACGAACGTTTTCAAAACGAGACAAAAATAATCCGATTACCGCAAGTGATCGGATTTGGAAAATAGTGCCCGTTCAGAAATAGGGATTTTTGCGTGAGATCAAGGAGGGCGTCAGATTTAACCCAAGCAATCGCAAGGCGAATGCTTGCTCAAGGAATAGCGTGCTATTTTGAGGAGTTAAATCGTGGCGTCCGACGCCGATATCGCGGAAAAAGACCATTTATGGATGGGCACTAAATAGGATACGGCTCAACGCATCATGGCGTTTTTTTCAGGCTTGACCAAATCTATCCCGACTTTCGGCAAATTCCCCGGACCCGGCACATTTTCCCGCGGAGTGCATCCGCCTGCTCGGAAAATGCTGGCGGCGGATGCGCCCATCGAGATCGTCCCGCCGCCGGAAAAGGTGTTCCTGCCGCTGTTGCAGCATGTGGGAGCGGCCTGCACCCCCATGGTAAAAAAGGGCCAGAACGTCTCCTTTTGTGAGATGATCGGCAAAGGGGAAGCCTTCATCTCCGCCTCGCTTCATGCACCGATATCGGGCATCGTACAGAAAATGGCGATGGTCACCCTTCCCAACGGCCGTCATTTGCAGGCCATCGTCATCCAGAACCAGGGGGAGCAGATCACCGGCCAGGAGTTGTGGGACAGGCTTTTTGGCGGGAAGTGGCCGCAGAAAGCACATCAGACCCTCTCTCCCGAAACGATCAGCGAAGCCATAAACGCATCGGGTATTGTGGGGTTGGGGGGAGCCGCTTTTCCCACCCACGTCAAGATCATGCCCAGCGACAAAAAACCGATCCATACCCTCATCGTGAACGGTTGCGAATGTGAGCCGTACCTCACCACCGATTACCGCCTGATGGTGGAAGCACCCGATGCCATCGTCACAGGGGCTCTTCTGAGCGCCCGGGCCATCGGCGCAAAAAACGCCTATATCGGCATCGAAGACAATAAAATGGAAGCGGTGGCCGCCCTGCGGCGAAGCGCCGCAGGCGCGGGAATCAAGATCGCCGTCTTGCGGACCAAATATCCCCAGGGCAGTGAAAAACATCTCATCAAAGCGGTGATAAACAGGGAAGTCCCTTTGGGGGGGCTGCCCTCCGATGTCGGTGTTGCCATGACCAATGTGGCGACGGTCTCCGCTGTGGCCCGCGGCGTTGTGCGGAAAACACCCCTGACACACCGGGTGATCAGCGTCACCGGGGGCGGGATCAACCAACCCAAAAACCTGCTGGTCCCCATCGGCATCCCCATTCAGAACCTCATCGATTTCTGCGGGGGCCTCCGGAAAACGGCGGCACGGATCATTGCCGGGGGGCCCATGATGGGGTTTTCCTTCACAAATCTCAACACGCCGGTGACCAAAGGAACCAGCGGCGTGACGGTATTAACCCATGAAGAGATACGGCAGGTGGACCAAACGGTATGCATACGCTGCGGCCGGTGCGCGGATGTATGCCCCATGAACCTGGTCCCCACAAGACTGGCCCTGGCATCGCGGTTCAAGGATTTAGGCCTGGCGCGGAAATACAGCATCATGGCATGTTTCGAATGCGGGTCGTGTGCATACATCTGCCCGGCCGGTCTGCCGCTGGTGCAACTGATTCGAACGGGCAAGGCACACCTTGCGGCTGCGGGCTAGCTAAAAAAAATTATGGATAAATCGATCCGCAATAAAATACCACCCAACGAGGCAACCGATGAAGACCAAGCTGAGGCCTCCCCGCCTCCCGGGAAAAACCCGGTGATTCATGTCGCACCGTCGCCGCACCTGTTCGATACCGGTATGACCACGCGGGCGATGATGCGGGATGTTTTGCTCGCCCTGCTGCCGGTGACTGGCGTGGCCGTCTATCTGTTCAAATGGTATGCCGTCAGGCAGTTGCTGATCTGCATCGCCGCTTGCATCGCAGCCGAGTGGGTGTTTGCCCGCATGCGGCACCGTTTGGCGACTCCGGACGATCTCTCCGCTGCCGTCAGCGGTGTAATCCTGGCCCTTTCTCTTCCGGGCACCGCCCCATGGTATGTGGGGGTCATTGCAAGTGGTGTGGCCATGGGTATCGGCAAGATGGTTTTCGGCGGCCTGGGGATGAACATCTTCAATCCGGCCATGGTGGGAAGGGCGTTTGTCATGATCGCATTTGCCGGACATCTCGGCGCCTCGGGATATGTAGACACGGCTGCAGGTGTGGACATCATATCCCGGGCTACACCCCTTAACGCTTTCAAACAGGGAGGTGTTTCGACCCCGATAGGCCACCTGTTTTGGGGTCTGACCAACGGTTCTATCGGGGAGACCAGCGGGGCGGCCTGCCTCATAGGGGGCCTTTACCTGTGCATCCGGCGGGTGGCATCATGGGAGATTCCGGCCGGCATCCTGGCTGCTGTAGCAGCCATCGGAGGCATCGCAAACCTTTTGGATATGGGCAGCAGGTGGACCCTGTTTCACCACCTGTTCGGAGGGGCGCTTCTGTTCGGTGCCTTTTTTATCGCCACCGATCCGGTGACCAGTCCGCTCACGCCAAAGGGCAAGTGGGTGTTCGGCATCGGTATCGGTGCATTGGTGATGCTGCTGCGCCTTTTCAGCGGTTATCCCGAAGGGTTGATGTTCGCCGTTCTGTTGATGAACGGCGTCACTCCCCTGATCAACCGGTGGACCGTTCCGCGGCCGTTTGGCGATGTTTAGTGTCCAAGAAGTTAAAATGGATGGGCAATAGTTTGTCCATTCATGTGGATCGAAAATGAATATGGAAAAAACGGAAACAAAAAAACGTGCAGGAAAGGAAAAACACGGCAGCCTTGTTCAGGCATGGCTGGTATTGGTCCTGGCGCTGTTTTTCGGTGCGTCCCTTGCCGGTGTTCATGCAAAACTCGGACCGATAATAGCCGCCAATAAACGCAACGAAACCCTCGCCAGGGTGCCGGAACTGGTATGGGGCGCTTCAATGGACACCGGTGATCCGTCCGACGTCATTACGCCGGAAAAGTACAGTGTCCGGAAAAACGGAAAGACCCTGTTTTACAATCTGTATAAAGCTGTTCGAAACGGAGAGGTCGCCGGCTGGGTCGTCCGAACCGGCGGCCAGGGCTACGCCGATCGCATCGAATTGCTCATCGGACTCGATCCCCCTGCGTCAAAAATTACCGGGGTCTTTATCCTCGACCAGAAAGAGACGCCGGGTCTTGGCAATAAGATTGTCTTTCCGGCTTTTCGTGGCCAGTTTGCCGGAAAATCCACGGCACAGCCGCTGAAAGTGATACGGACGGCTGAAAACGCATCATCGGGGATCGACGCCGTTACCGGGGCCACTATTTCCTCTTCGAGCGTGACCCGGATCATCAACTCGGCGGTAGGGGACCTGAAAGCCGATCTTTTCAGGGCTGCATCGGCACATCAAAAAGGAAAGGGATAAATGGCGGAACTACCGACACCGGCAGAGCGTTTCATACAGGGAATCCTGCCTGAAAATCCGGTCTATCGCCAGCTTTTGGGGCTTTGTCCCACGCTGGCCGTCACCAGCGGGTTGAAACCGGCATTAACCATGGCAGCCGCCGTTGGTTTCGTTCTTTTGAGCGCCAACATCCTCATCAGCCTGATCCGGAATTTTTTAAAACCCCATTTGCGCATCGTGGTATTCACATTGACCATTGCCACCTTCGTGACCATCACCGACCGGTTCCTGGCAGCCTATATGTACCAGATGAGCAAAACCCTCGGCCCGTATATTCCCCTGATCATCGTCAACTGCATCATCATCTGCCGTTGCGAGGTCTGCGCTTCGAGACAGCCCCCCATTGCCGCAGCCGCAGACGCGCTGGGGCAGGCCGCCGGTTTTGCCCTTGCCCTCTGCAGCATCGCGACGGTCCGTGAGATTTTGGGAACGGGTATGCTGGCAGGGTTCCAGGTGCTCCCCGCGTCATGGCCGCCATGGGTCATTATGGTGCTCCCGCCCGGTGCATTTTTGACCTTCGGGCTTCTGTTGGGGGCGGTCAACTGGATACTGATCCTCAAATCTAAAAAAAGGGAAAGGGAGTAGGCCGGAGATATGGATTATCTGCTCAATATTTTCCTGATCGCCGTGAGTGCGGCGCTGATCAACAATTTTGTTTTGTACTATTTCGTCGGCATCTGTCCTTTCATCGGCGTTTCCCGCCGTGTGGACATGGCAATGGGCATGGGAGGTGCCGTGACGTTCGTGATCACCATCGCGGCGTTTTTAAGCTGGACCATCACCACCCTGGTGCTGGTCCCCGGAGCCCCCGTTTCACGATGGATCGGCGGCTTTTTTATAAATGCGGAGGCCGCCGCCCGCATCGACCTGACCGTACTGACCTATATCGTGTATATTTTTGCCATCGCCTCTTCGGTGCAATTCGTGGAGATGTATGTGCGGAAGTTCTACCCGATGCTCTATAAGTCCTTTGGCGTGTTTCTGCCGTTGATCACCACCAATTGCGCCATCCTGTTCGCCTGCCTGACCATCATGAACCATATCGTCGGTGTTGAGAACCCGGCGGATGCATGGGACCTGGTGGAGGCGCTGACACTGGCCGTATTCGGCGGCGTCGGTTTTACCATTGCCATCGTAATTATGGCCGGCATTCGGGAAGAACTCGACCTGTGCGACATCCCGGCTCCATTTCAGGGCGCTGCCATCACGCTTATCGTCGGCGGGATCCTGGCCATGGCATTTATGGGCTTTACCGGTGTGGACAGCGGGCTGAGAAATGCCCTGGGTGGGGGGTGAGAGGGGTGGCGTGACTGAAGTGGATAACCGCATTACTATTTACGGATACCACAAAGCCCCGGCGTAATTGTTGGGCCAGCCTATGGGTATCGCTCCTACTGCCGGCCAAAACTCGCCGCTAAGGCCGCCTAAGGACCGCCGATGATGGATTTTCTAAAAAAACGTTTTGCCTACATGCATTTCGGAGACGATTTTGCCTCACCGCGTAGCGGCGGTCCCAACGCGGCCTAACCGGCTCAGACAGTTGCCCGGCATACGGACCGATACCCATAGGCCTCCTTGAGGCGCTAACTTGAGATTAATAGATAACCGCATAACTATAAATCGGAGAGGATTTTCAACGTGAAAAAGCCG
>CAZWAE010000023.1:0-3263 GCA_964631805.1 uncultured Desulfobacteraceae bacterium
CCCGTGCGATGGTTTCGGCGTTTCCAAGGCCGTTCTGGAGGGTGAGCACCATCCCTGTCTCACTGGAAAGGATTTTGGCCGCCGCCAGCGTTGTCTCTGTTTGGGGAGATTTGACGAAGATGACCGTCAGGTCGGCTGGACCAATTTCTAGCGGACTCGTTGCGGCGTGGATCGCCACAGTCCGTGATTCGTCCTCCCGTTCCACCTTTATCCCTCTGGACCTGAAAAGTGCAACGTGGGCCTTGTGAAGATCCAGCAGCCAGACGTCATTGCCGGATTCAGCAAAAAGAGCTCCGAAAAGGCTTCCCATGGCCCCTGCTCCCACCATTGCAATCTTCATGTAGAGTCCTCCAAATATAGTCGAAACTTAATGATATGGAGCAAATACGATTCTAAACGAAAAAGCCGGAATATCAACCTCTTTTCTATTTTGCAATCCAGCGCGCCATCCACATGGTCATTGGAGAATAGAAGGTGATGATCATCAGATCGATTAGGAGTATAAAAAGGAAGGGCAGAATCCTCCTGCTGACTGCTCCGATGCTGTCCTCCGAAATGGAGCAGGAGACGATCAGGCAGATACCCATAGGGGGCGTAAGCATTCCAATGGCCAGGTTGGTGACCACGATGGCGCCCAGTTGAACGATGTCGATGTTAAGGGATGGCAACATGGCCGTGATCATGGGAACCAGCAGGATAAGGGCGGCGGTGGTCTCCACGAAGGTGCCGGCAATCAACAAGACAAGGTTGATCAGGAGGAGAAGCAGCACCGGATCGGCGGTGACACCCAGCAATGTGCCGGCCAGGCGGGCCGGGATATCCTCTATGGCGGCTATCCAGGAAAAAACCGATGCCGTGGCGATGATGAACATCACCACAGATGAGGTAACCGCCCCCTCTCTGAAGAGGGGAAACAGGTCCCTGATTTTAATTTTACGATAGACAAGCATGCCTACGATGAGGGCGTACATTACGGCCACGGCCGCCGATTCGGTTGCCGTGAAGATGCCGAAAAGAATCCCCCCCAGAATGATGGTCGGGGCGCCCAATGCCAGCAGGGCGCGGATGAATGTCCGGCGGACCTCTTTAACTGAGAAAAGGGTCGTCGCGGCATACCCGTTTCTGATGGAAATAAAGGTGGAGACGATGATCAGGGAAAGCCCGATGAGCAGTCCCGGCAGAATTCCGGCGGCAAACAACTGGCCGATGGACGCTCCGGTGAGAAAACCGAAAATGATCATGGGAATGGATGGGGGGATGATCACTCCGATGGCGCCGCCGGAGGCCTGGACCGCAGCGGCAAAGTCGGACTGGTAGCCGGATTTTTTCATAGCCGGAATCAAAATGGCGCCCACCGCGGCGGCATCCGCCGCCGCCGAACCGGAGATGCCGGCAAAAAACATGGCGGAAACAATGGTCACCGCCGCCAGTCCGCCCGGCAACCATCCCACCAGGGCGTTGGCGAATTCGATAATTCTCTGGCTGATGCCTCCCGCCTCCATGATCACGCCGGTAAACATAAAAAGCGGTACCGCCATGAGATGGAAAGAATCGGTGCCGCCGAACATTCTCTGCACCACCATCATCAGGGAGAAGTCGCCCTGGACGAGGATGCCGGCGATGGAAGCGACGCCAATGGCGATGGCGATGGGGGTATTGATGGCAAAGAGGATGAGCAGGGAAAGGAGCAGGGCTTCAGTTGTCATGATGCCCCCTGCTCAATTCTCCGGTTAAAAAAGTGATTGCGTGGATCAGGAAGATTGAACCGCTGACAGGAATGATGCCGAAGACGATCCATTTGGGCAGATTGAGCGCCGGAGAGATCTGCATCCGGACAAACCAGGCGAATTGACACCCGTATAAGATCATCACACCGGAGAGGAGGATCGAAACCGTGTGGATCAGAATGGTCGTTGTTTTTTGCAGAAAGGGCGGCATCCTGGCATACAACACGTCGACACCCGGATGGGCCTTTCTGCGATACGCCACTGTCGCGCCGAGAAAGGTCAGCCAGACCAGAAGAAACCGGGCGGCCTCTTCAGACCAGAACAGGGAGTGATTGAGGGCGTAACGGAAAAAAACCTGGGCCGCCACCATCAACGCCATGGTGAAGCCCATGCCGAACAGCAGGTATTCGATCCACCTGTTGACCGAACCGCTTATTTTTTCAAGAGAAGTCACGGCATCCATCCCGAACATGGTGATGGGATTTGCAGATGTAAGAGACGTATCTAACCGGCAGATCCCAGCGGATGCGAATCCCTATTTCGTGGCATCCAGCATTTTCAACAACAATGCCTTGACTTTCGGATCGCTGTAGATCTCCATATCCTTCAAGCCCGCGACCTTCGCCCTGAAGGCTGCGACATCGGGGTCCGTGACCACCTCCATTCCTTTTTCCTGAAGTAATTTCAGCCGGGCGGCGTTCTTGGATCGGTTTTCCGCCCGTTGAAAGACGGCGGCATCGACCATGGCCAGCCGGATCATCTCTTGGGTCTTTGTCTCCAGTGTTTTCCACCAGGTAAGGGATGCCACGTCGATATGATAGGAATAGACATGCCGGGAGAGGGTCATGTGTTTTTGGATCTCATAGAATTTATATACCTCCATTACCCACAGCGGGTTTTCCTGCCCGTCGATGACGCCCTGTTCCAGTTCGGTATAGATGGGCCACGGCATGGGTGTGGGGTTGGCCCCCAAAGATTGCCAGATCGCCTTGTGAATGGCGGACGCCATGACCCGGACCTTCAGGCCTTTAATGTCATCGGGTGTTTTAACGGCTCTTTTGCTGTTGGTCAGGTTTCTAAATCCGTTTTCGGAGAAGCACAATCCCTTGAATCCGCTTTTTTCAAGGCTTGTCAGGATTTCAACTCCCAGGGGGCCGTCCAGTATTTCGTCCGCCTGGGCGTTGTCCTTGAAGAGAAACGGGTAGTTGACCACGCGTACAATGGGATCGAAAGTGTCAAAGGGCCCCCCGGTGACGATGGCCATCTGGACCGTATTCATCTGAACCTGCTGGAGTATCTCGGTTTCGTTGCCCAAAGAGGCGGAATGGAAGATCTGGACCTGGATGTTCCCGCCGGATCGCTTCTCTATGATTCCTTTGAATTTTTCGGCAGCGATGTTCTGGGCGGAACCCGGTTTGGTGACGACACCCAATTTTATTTTCAGGGCCGCGGATGCACCTCCAGCGGAAAAAAGCACGGTGATGATCACGAGAGGGGCCAGTAACTTCTTCATCATTGAACCTCCTTAATCCGTAA
>CAZWAE010000023.1:3363-6809 GCA_964631805.1 uncultured Desulfobacteraceae bacterium
AAAGGAGCACAGCAAATCAGATGGTTCAACTGATCAGAGGATTCAAGGATATCCTGCCCGGTGAAGCGGAACTTTGGCAGCACATCGAAGATACCGCCAGGGCCCTATTTGCGGATTTCGGATTCAGCGAAATCAGGCCGCCCATCATGGAGCGTACCGAGCTGTTTAAAAGAAGTATCGGGGAAGACACCGACATCGTCGAAAAAGAGATGTATACCTTTCCCGACCGCAAAGGGGATATGATCACCCTTCGGCCGGAGGCCACCGCAGCCGTGGTCCGGTCCTACATCCAACACAAGCTGTATGCCAGCGATCCGGTCCGGAAGCTCTTTACTATCGGCCCCATGTTTCGGAGGGAACGACCCCAGAAGGGGCGATACCGGCAGTTTTACCAGATTGATGCCGAGGTGATCGGGGTGGCATCCGCCCTGGTCGATGCCCAGCTGATCCTGCTGCTGGTGACCCTCTGCTCAAGGCTCAACGTCACCGACGTGATGACGCACATCAATTCCCTGGGGTGTCCGGAGTGCCGCCCGGGTTTCAGGACGGCTTTGTCTGAATATATCGGCAACGTGTCCGGCGATCTTTGCGCGGATTGCCAGCGGCGCAAGGACAGCAATCCGCTTCGTGTTCTCGACTGCAAGGTGCCCGCCTGCCGGGATGCCATGACCGGCGCGCCATCGGTGCTCGATCACCTGGATCCCGAATGCTCCCATCAATTCGACCTCTTAAAAGAAGCTCTGGATAATCTGGAGATTCCTTATGTTGTGGATAAAAACCTGGTCCGGGGGCTGGACTACTACACCCGTGCCACCTTCGAGATCCAGACCGGTCTTTTAGGTGCCCAGAGCGCCGTTGCCGGCGGCGGGCGCTATGACAAATTGATCAAGACCCTGGGCGGACCGGATACCCCGGCCACCGGATTTGCCATCGGTTTTGACCGGTTGGCGGAGATCGTGGGGTTGGACCGGTCCGAATTTGGCATCACTCCGGATCTGTTTGTTGCCGCCCTGGGGGAAAGGAGCCGAGTGCTGGCATTTGAATGGACGTCGGCACTCTGTCTTTCCGGCATTCGGACAGAGATGGAATACGGTGGGAAAAGCCTGAAAAGTCAGATGAAGCGGGCCAACCGGCTGGGGGCCGCCCGTGTTCTCATCGTGGGGGGCAATGAACTGGAAGAGGGCGCCGCTGTCCTGCGGGATATGAAAACAAAAGACCAGGGATCCATTCCCCTCGACGGGTTGGTGGAGACCCTCATCAAGGAAGTAAAGAAATAAAAAGGAGTTATACCTTGTCTGATAAACTTGGCGACATGCGCAGAACCCATCATTGCTGTGAACTAGGTGCGGAACATATCGGTAAAGAGGTAGTGCTGATGGGTTGGATTCAGCGCAGGAGAGACCATGGCGGCGTTATTTTCGTGGACCTGAGGGACAGAAACGGCCTCACCCAGGTGGTATTCAACCCGGAGGTCCACAGCCAGGCCCATAAAAAAGCCCATGTGCTTCGGAGCGAGTACGTTATCGGCGTCCGGGGGCGGGTGGAAAAGCGGTTTGAGGGAATGGCCAACCCCAAATTGAAAACCGGCGAGATCGAGGTGTTCGTGTCGGAACTGAAAATATTGAATACCGCCGAGACCCCGCCGTTCATGATCGAAGACGATGTGGAGGTGTCGGAGAACAACCGTCTGAAATTCAGGCACCTTGACCTGAGACGCCCCTCCCTGCAGAAGAATATCATCCGCCGGCATCAAGCCGCCGCCTCGGTCCGGCGCTATCTGGACAGCGCCGGTTTCGTCGACATCGAGACTCCCATGCTCACCCGCAGCACACCGGAGGGGGCAAGGGACTATCTCGTGCCGAGCCGGGTGAACCCGGGTCAGTTCTACGCCCTGCCCCAATCGCCCCAGATCTTCAAGCAGCTGCTGATGATCTCCGGATTTGAACGGTACTACCAAATCGTCAAGTGTTTCAGGGACGAGGATTTAAGGGCCGACCGCCAGCCTGAATTCACCCAGATCGATGTGGAGATGTCTTTTGTTGGGGAAGAGGATGTGATGGCCGTCGCCGAAGGGATGATGACCCGTCTCTTCAAGGATGTCCTGGACCTTACCATTACGACTCCGTTCCCGCGTCTTTCATACGACGATGCCGTGGGCCGGTACGGCCTGGACAAGCCGGACCTTCGGTTCGATATGGAGCTTGCGGACATTTCCGACATTGTCAGGGATGCGGGGTTCAAGGTATTTGCCGATGTGGTGAAAAAGGGCGGCATCGTTAAAGCGCTCAACGCCAAAGGGTGCGTCGATTTCACAAGGAAAGAGATCGATGATCTTACCGCGTTCGTTGCCGTTTACAAGGCCAGAGGGCTGGCATGGATCAAGGTCAGGGAAGATGCCTGGCAGTCCCCCATCGCCAAGTTCTTTACGGATGAGGAAAAACAAGCCCTTGCCGAGCGCATCGGCATGGAGGTCGGGGACCTTGTCTTTTTTGTGGCCGATCAACCCAAAGTGACCAACGAAGCCCTGGGGCATCTGCGCAACCAGCTTGGTGAAAAACTGGGTCTCATCGACCACAGCGCCTTTAATTTCGTCTGGGTCACCCGTTTCCCGTTGATGGAATACGATGAGAATGAAAAACGGAACCAGGCGCTCCACCACCCCTTCACCGCGCCCATCGAAGCGGACTACGATCTTCTGGCTGACAATCCCACCGCGGTTAAATCTAGGGCATACGACCTGGTCTTAAACGGGTCTGAGATCGGCGGCGGGAGTATCCGTATCCACCAGCGCGAGGTTCAGGAAAAGGTGTTTGCCGCACTGGGGATGGGCAAGGAAGCCTACGAGGAAAAATTCGGGTTCCTCCTGTCCGCACTGGATTCAGGGGCACCGCCCCACGGCGGGATCGCCTTTGGGTTCGACCGCCTTGTGATGATCCTCTGCTGCCAGAATTCCATCCGCGACGTCATCGCTTTTCCCAAAACCCAGAAAGCCTCCTGCCTGTTGACCAAGGCCCCCTCGGAAGCGGGAAAAGCCCAGTTGGAGGAGTTGTATCTAAAGGTCCGGCCGGTGATTTGACCCTTCGATATGGGTTGCCTTACCGGGGAAAAAGAGATCGTCTCCCCAAAAAAAACGACCCGATCCTCATACGAGGATCGGGTCGATAGGTTTTGGCTCCCCAAAGCAACAGAAGCTCGAACCAGAATATTTCCGATATAGCATTATTTTGCGATCAGTTTTGTGTGGGAATTCAAATCAGCACTCATCCTATCTTCAGCTATCGTGACAAAAGGCGGTTTGCTTTTAGTGGCAGGAAAGTTTCGAAACTAAAACAATGGTTCATCAGTAATGAAAAATCAGGAGAGATGTCATGCCGTACGTTAACATCAAAATTACAAACGAGGATGTAACCAAAGAGAAAAAAATGGAATTGATCAAAGGTGTCACC